>JANXSS010000257.1 GCA_025356535.1 Herminiimonas sp. | reverse complement strand
GAAGGCCGGCACGCATTCGCTGGTATGGGACGAGGCGGCGAAGATCACCGGTGCCGACGCCGACTTTCACCGGCGCGACCTGTGGGAGGCGATCGAAGCGGGCGCATTCCCGGAGTGGGAGCTTGGCCTGCAGGTGTTCAGCGAAGCGCAGGCGGAGCAATTTTCCTTCGACGTGCTGGATGCGACCAAGCTGATTCCGGAAGAGCTGATTCCGGTGGTGCCGGTCGGCAAGATGGTCCTGAACCGCAATCCGGATAATTTCTTTGCCGAAACCGAGCAAGTCGCTTTCTGCACGGCGCACGTCATTCCCGGCATCGATTTTTCGAACGATCCGCTGCTGCAGGGGCGTATCCATTCCTATCTCGACACGCAGATCAGCCGCCTGGGCGGGCCGAACTTCCATGAAATTGCGATCAATGCGCCGCTGGCGCAGGTGCACAACAACCAGCGCGACGGCATGCACCGCCAGGCCGTGCATCGTGGCCGCGTGTCCTACGAGCCGAATTCGCTGGGTGGCGGCTGCCCGTTCCAGGCCGGCGCAACGCAGGGCTTCACCAGCTTTCCCGAGCCGGCAGGCGAGGACAAGGTGCGCGGCAAGCCGGAGAAATTCGCCGAACACTATGCGCAGGCAAAGCTGTTCTGGATCAGCCAGAGCCCGGCCGAGCAACAGCACATCATCAAGGCATTCCGCGTCGAGCTCACGCGCGTGCAGACCGAGGCGATCCGCGAGCGGGTGGTATCGCTCCTGGTCAATGTCGATGCGCGACTGGCTGCCGGCGTGGCGACAGGACTCGGCATAGCGGTGCCGAAAGCCGCGCCGGTGCTGGCGGCGACGCCGGTGCCGGACCCGGTTGCGTCGCCGGCCCTGTCGCTGCTGAGCCGGCCCGGCGACGGCACCGTGGCAGCGCGCCGCATCGCCATCCTGGTGGCGCCCGGCGTCGATGGCGCCAGCGCCCGCGGCGTGTATGCCGGTCTGGTTGCCGCCGGCGCGGTGCCGCGCTTCGTCGGCGAGCATCTGGGCCAGGTGGAGACGGTGGGCGGCGCGCCGATCAACGTCGAGATATCGATCGAGGCCGGGCCATCGGTGCTGTACGACGCGGTCGTGATTCCAGATGGGAAGGCAGCCGTCGAGATGCTGTGCAAGAACGCCGACGCGGTCGACTTCGTCAAGCAGCAGTATCGGCACTGCAAGCCGCTGCTGGTGCTTGGCGCCGGCAGCAAGCTTTTGACCCGCGCGGAGATCATGCCGACCTTGCCCGATGGCTCGCCCGATACGGCGATTGCCGGACTCGATGCGCAGCCAGTCCCGGCGCTGACCGCTTTCATCAAGGCGTTGGCCGGCCAGCGCATGTATGCTCGGGAAATGGATCCGCCCAAGGTTTAAAGTGGCAACAGGGTGCCTCTAGCGCCCTGCCCCGCGCTGCGGTTTTTTTATGCAGGCGCCCCGGGCCTATCCAGTCTGAATCCGTTGTAGATGTTTCGGCATGTGAAGCAAAATTGCTGATCCTGGCGTGTCGGGCAGTCGCCATTCGAATAGGATCTAGCCTGCAAAACATTCCATTAAACAACTATGATACCGGGCAAGCAATTCGGCCGGCGCACGGCGCGTGCGCCGGCGCCGCACTTTCAAACTGATTCGGGCATGGCTGTGGCAATACCGCCAGCGCCTGCCCTGACGGACCGAATAGGCGCCAATAGCCTGCGTGAAGACATCGCCAGATCCCCTGACCTCAAGCCGCGTTTCAACCTGCCCCCAGCGCCCCGGCTCGAAGCGCTCGCGTTCCCGATCAGGGAGCACCTGGCCAGTTACTTTGCCATCGGCAGTACCGAAGCCGCAGCGCTAAGTGCTGCCAGCCAAACGCTTTACGGTCAATGGACCGAGCGTGCACTGGCCGACAAGCTTGCCGCCTCGCTCGAGGCAAGGCCGCCGCAAATTATCAGTCAGGCGCAGTTTGCCGAACTGATCGATCGCGCGGCATCGCTTCCTCCGGCGCTGTGCTATGCGGTACTCAAGCTGATTCCCGAGCGCCTCTGCGATAACCTTAATGCGTCTGGCAGCAACATGGAAGTCATCCTTGAAAAATTGCTCACAACGTCGCCCGGAAAACTGGATGTAAAACATCAATTGATAATGCTGGAACATATTAGTGAAGCATTCCACGATCCGGTTTTCAGCCAGCACTTCCACAGCCAGCACAGCAGGACGATTGACCGGCCCGCGATGGAACGGGTTTTCTCGATTTTTCATTGCCAGCTTCGCGGCTTGGTCGACAACAGCGGTCGCAAGCTTGCATTGTCGATGGCAGCGGATTTTACGAAAGGCGAGGCGATTCCCTCTCCCGCGTTGCTTGGCAAGCTGCAAACCGGTATCGAGGCTTTCGCCGTGACGCTGCTCGCACGCGGGCTGTACATGGTGCCCGATGGAAAAGATCGTGCCGACATCTGGCATGGCATGATGAAAAGCGTGGAAAAAATTTCCCCGAAAAATGTTCATGTGCCGCTTCTCAAGATCCTCATCCCGAAAGTTGCGTATCTGGAGACACAGCCACAACGCGAGAATGCCTACGAAAAGATTTTGCAGGTCATTGCAGAATTACCGGCAAACCAGCAGCCGGTGCCGATTGCGCATGCCATCGATCAGCTGGCGTACGTGACGAATCCGGTGTACAGCAAGGATATTTTCGAGCGCCTGACTGCGATTGCAAGGGCGGCGCCCCTGGCCGATCGCGCTGCACTGACACGACTCATTGCTGCGGCGGTAACGAGGCGCCCACCGCACGAACGCATGGCCATCTTCGCCGGCGCTCTCGCGCAAATGCGGGAACTGCCGTTGCAGCAACAAGGCCCGGTGCTGGAAACGCTGGCCTGCGCAATCGTTGCCCATCCTCCGGGCCACCAACGCATCGAGGTGTACACCACCGTGTTCGATGCCATTCGCCAGATACCAAAACCGTTTCAGGCAGTGCCTGCAGGCCTGCTGTTTGGCTGCCTGGAATCGCTGCCGCCGGGTCCGGCGCAGCATGTCCGGTTCGTCGAAGCACTGGACTTCGTTCGCAGCCTGCCGGTCGAAAGCCGCGCCCCGATGCTCGAGCCGCTGACCGAGGCGATCTGGCTGCACGCGAATGATGCGAGCCAGCTCGACAGTCTCGATGATCTCCTGTCGTTGCTCAACGCCCAGCCGCTTGCCGAAAGAGTCAAATGCCTTGCATCGCTCTATCAGGTCGACCTGGACCGGGAAGCGGAATCGCTCAAGTTCGCGCTGCTGCGCAAATTGTTCAGGCATGTGCAGCAATTGCCGGCCGCCGCACAGGTTGGGCTGATTGCTGAGGCCGCAGCGCAAGCGACTCGATGCGACCAGCCCTACATGCGACTCCAGATTGGTGCCATTCTCAAACACTCCCGAACCCTGTCGCAAGCCGACGCCAACGACGTGCTGCGCAAGGTATCCATGGCGCTGCGGGCGGCGGCCTGCCGCATGATTTACGACGGCGAGGATTTCGCAGCGGTGCCTCACGGTTTTGACGCACTGCTGGAAGTCACGGATATCCTGCCCGACGACCTGCGCATCGGCTTGCTCACCGATCTGCAGGGCGCACTGGTCCACTGTCCGCAAGAATGCCGCGTCGCTGCATCGGGTGCGATCAAAGCCAAGCTTAACTTTCTGCCAGCCGGGCTGCTCCAGAAATTTCTGACTTTAACGCGTCACGCCGATGTTCCAGATCAGGCAGGCCAAGGCTGAGCAATCCGGTCACGCCGCCCGACGCAGACGCAGCAGCGTGATTTCAGACGGCGCGCCGAATCGTTTCGGCGGCCCCCAGTAACCGGTGCCGCGGCTGGTGTAGACCCACAAGGTGCGCAACCGGTGCAGGCCCGCCGTATAGGGCTGCTGCAGCGGCACGAACAGATTCCACGGAAAGAACTGGCCACCATGGGTATGGCCCGAGAGCTGCAGATCGAAGCCGGCGTCGGCGGCAGCGGCGGCAGAGCGCGGCTGATGCGCCAGCAGGATTTTTACACCGACCTCAGCCGGCGCCTCGGCCAGCGCCGCCACCGGGTCGCTGCGGTGGGCTTCATCGAAATGATGGCCGCCGAAATCGGTCACGCCGGCCACCAGCACGCGGGCCTCGCCATGCTGCAGGATCACATGCTGGTTCAGCAGCACCGTCACGCCGAGCCGGCGCAGTTCGACGATCCAGGCCGGCGCGCCGGAATAATATTCATGGTTGCCGGTGACGAAAAAACTGCCGTAGCGCGACGACAGCCTGGCCAGCGGTGCGGTGTGCGACGCCAGTTGCGCCACGCTGCCGTCGACCAGGTCGCCGGTGACGGCCACCATGTCGACCTGCAGCCGGTTGACCACATTGACGATGGCCTGCAGATAGGCGCCCTTGATGGTCGGGCCGACATGGATGTCGCTTAACTGCGCAATCGAAAACCCGTCAAGCGCAGCCGGCAGGCCGGCAATCGGCACCGACACTTCGACCACGCGTGCGGTGCGGCGCGCATTGACGAAGCCGATCAGGCTCGTCAGCAGCGCCACGACCGGCACTGCTTGGGCGCTGCGTATTGTCAGAAGCGTGCTGCCCAGTCCAAGTGCTCCCGCCAGAAGCAGCAGCAGGTCGCGTGCCACGGTCGCCACCAGCAACGAAGAGAACAGCCCCATGGCCAGCAGGCCGATCCAGGCCAGGCGGTCCGACAGGGGCTGGCGCGCGACGTTGCGCGACCACAGCCCCATAGGCGCCAGCGACCAGATTGCTGCCAGCAGCATCGCGCCACCTGCCTGCAGTGCCGGCATGCCGAGCGTCGCCGGCGCCAGTCGCCAGCCGATGTAAAGGTGAAGCAGGGCAAAGACGCCCAGCACGATGAAGAAGCCGCGTGATCGCATGTGCATCCTGAGTCGGTAAATGCCGTAACGATGCCAGAATCGCGCGATCTTCGCCGGCGCACCGCGCACCGGCCTGCCGCATCACTTGTAGCCGAGCGCTGCAGCTTCCTTGTCGATTGCGCTCAGGATGTCGGTGCCGACGCGCGGCTCCATTTCCTTGCGAACCGGCAGCAGCGCCTTGCGCCATGCGGCTTTTTCCTGCGGCGTCAACGCATAGACGGTGGTCTTGCCGCTTTTCCGGATCGCTTCGAGCGCCGCCTTGTTTTCCTGCTCAGCGATGGCATTGGTGTACTTGGTGGCGTCGCGCATGGCGCCTTCGAGCTGGGTCCGGATGTCGGCCGGCAGGCCGTCCCAGAACTTCTTGTTGACGATGACGGCGTAGCCGATGTAACCATGGTCGGAGACGGTCAGGTCACTCTGCACCTCGTGTGTCTTCTGGGTATAGATGTTCGAAGGCGTGTTCTCGGTGCCGTCGACGACACCGGTCTGCAATGCCTGGTAGACCTCGGAAAACGCCATCACCTGCGGATTGGCGCCGAGGGCACGCATCTGGGCGTCGAGCACCTTCGATGCCTGCACGCGCATTTTCAATCCCTTGAAGTCGGCCGGCAC
>JANXSS010000255.1 GCA_025356535.1 Herminiimonas sp. | reverse complement strand
ACCGGAAACAGGATCGGCGCCATGATCAGCACGATCGAGGAAGGCTCCATGACATTGCCGGCCAACAGCAGCAGGATGTTGACCACCAGCAGGAAGGTGACGACGCCAAAGCCCTTGTCGAGGATCCAGCCGGCCATTGCCTGCGGAATGCCTTCGCTGGTCATCAGGAAGGAAAACAGCACGGCGTTGGTGATGATGTAGAGCAGCATGGCCGACATCGCCGCCGAATCGAGCAGCACCTTCGGCACCTTGTCCCAGCCCATGTCCTTGTAGACGAAGACGGCGACGATGAAGGCATACACCGCCGCCATGGCGGCAGCTTCGGTGGGCGTGAAGATGCCGCTGTAGATGCCGCCCATGACGATGACGATCAGCAGAAGTCCCCAGGCGCTCTTGCGAAACGCCACCAGGCGCTCGGCCCAGCTGGCCTTGGGCAGGCGCGGATAGCCGTGCTTGCGCGCCAAAAACCAGGTCGTCAGACCGAGAAAGGTCGCCAGCATCAGGCCCGGTATGACGCCGGCCATGAACAGCTTGCCCACCGAGGTGTTGGTCGAGACCGAATACATCACCATGACGATCGACGGCGGGATCAGGATGCCGAGCGCGCCCGAGGTCGTGATGACGCCGGCGCCGAACGCCTTCGGATAGCCCTGGCGCACCATCGCCGGCAGGATGATCGAGCCGATCGCCACCACGGTTGCCGGCGACGAGCCCGACACCGCTGCAAACAGTGCGCAGGCCATGACGCCGGCCAGTGCCAGCCCGCCATGCCAGTGACCGACCATGCTGGAGGCGAAATTGATCATCCGCCGCGCCACGCCGCCATGCGTGAGGAAATTTCCGGCCAGGATGAAGAACGGAATCGCCATGATCTCGAACTTCTCGATGCCGGTAAACAGCTTCAGCGCAACGGACTCGATCGGCACCGAGGTCATCGTAAAAAGGAATGTCAGGACCGTCAGGCCGAGCGAGATCGAGATCGGCATGCCGGTCAACATCAGTGCCAGCAGCAGGACGAAGATGATCGCGGCGTTCATATCTTTGCCCCGGAAATGTCTTCTTCTTCCAGGCCTTCCACATGCGAATGATCGTGCCTGGGCAAGTCGCCCGTGCGCAAAAACGAGACGATCACCTGCAGGAACCGGAAGCACATCAGGTACGAGCCCAGCGGCACGGCCATGTAGACCATCCACATCGGAATTTCCAGCACCTCGGAAGTGCTGCTGGTATGGCTCAACTCAAAGACGAAGCGGGCGCCGAGGGTGCCGACGATTGCCGTGAACAACGCACCGGCGGCCAGGCCCAGGACGACGAACTTGCGCCGCCACGGCGCATTCATCTGGTTGACGAGGACGTCGACACCGACGTGGATGCCGGTGCGCACGCCATAGGCAGCGCCGAACTTTGCCATCCAGATGAACATGTAGATGGTCAGTTCCTGCGCCCAGGAGGTGTTCAGGCCGATCAGGAAATCCTGCACGCCCGGTATCGGCCAGCCGGAGACATACCGGTGCAGCACGGCGACGAACACCACGAGGGTCGCTGCCGCCATCAGAAAGGCAATCAGCCATTCTTCGAGATGATCGAGAACTTTCATGTCGGCTCGCTTACTTGTAGCCCAGGGTTGCCGATTCCTTGTTGACTGCGCTGATGAGGTCCTTGCCGATGCGCCCTTCCATGTCTTTTTGCACCGGCAACAGGGCACGGCGCCATTCGACTCGTTCCTTGTCGGTCATGACATGGATGTCGGTCTTGCCGGACTTGCGGATCAGTTCCAGCGCCTGATCGTTCTCCTGCTGGGCAATCGCATTCGAGTACTTGGTGGCGTCCTTCATGGCGGACTCGAGCGCCGTGCGGATGTCAGCCGGCAGGCCGTCCCAGAATTTCTTGTTGACGATGACGGCGTAGCCGAGATAGCCGTGGTTCGACACCGTCAGGTTCTTCTGCACTTCATGCATCTTCTGCGTGTAGACATTCGAAGGCGGATTCTCGGTACCGTCGACCACGCCGGTCTGCAGCGCCTGGTAGACCTCGGAAAACGCCATCACCTGCGGATTGGCGCCGAGGGCACGCATCTGGGCGTCGAGCACCTTCGATGCCTGCACGCGCATTTTCAATCCCTTGAAGTCGGCCGGCAC
>JANXSS010000239.1 GCA_025356535.1 Herminiimonas sp. | reverse complement strand
TGCTGACGCAGTTCGAGCAGGCCGGCCTGTTGCACCGTAACCATTTCGAATCCGGCAAGGCCGTGTTCGAACTCAACGAAGGTTCCCATCACGATCACCTGGTCTGCCTCGACTGCGGCCGGGTCGAGGAATTCTACGACGAGGAAATCGAGCTGCGCCAGCAGAATGTCGCCCGCGAACGCGGCTTCGACATCGCCGAGCATTCGCTGGCCCTGTACGGCCATTGCACCAAGACGGCC
Source organism: Herminiimonas sp. (assembly GCA_025356535.1). Classification (GTDB taxonomy): domain Bacteria; phylum Pseudomonadota; class Gammaproteobacteria; order Burkholderiales; family Burkholderiaceae_D; genus JANXSS01. The sequence goes on along the minus strand of JANXSS010000239.1, from coordinate 4,973 downwards.
TGTCCGCACCGGGCTCGCTAGAACCCGAGCCACCGCCGGGCAGCTAGCCCTGGCCGAGCGCCTTCGACAGCAGCTTGGCCGTCAAGTCGACGATCGGAATGACCCGTTCATACGACATGCGCGTCGGGCCGATCACGCCAAGGGTGCCGACGATCTTGCCGTTGACCTGGTAGGGCGCCGTCACCACGCTCATCTGGTCCATCGGCACCAGGTTCGAATCGCCGCCGATGAAGATCTGCACGCCTGTTGCGCGGCTGGAGAGGTCGAGCAGTTGCATCAGGCTGGTTTTCTGCTCGAACATGTCGACGAGCTTGCGCAGCGACGTCATGTTCGACGCCAGGTCGGTCACCGACAGCAGATTGCGTTCGCCCGAGATCAGCACGTCTTCACTGTCATCGGTCATGGCCGCACTGCCGGCTTCGACAGCCGCCTGCATCAGGCTGGTCATGTCGTCGCGCAGCCGGCACAGCTCTTCCTGCAGGCGGATGCGCACGTCCTCGAAGCTCAAGCCACCGTAATGCTGGTTGATGTAGTTGGCCGCCTGGATCAGCTGGGACGGCGTGTAGTCGACTTCGGTCATCAGCAGCCGGTTCTGCACGTCGCCGCCCGGGCTGACGATGACGAGCAAGATGCGTTTTTCGGACAGACGCAGGAATTCGATCTGCTGGAACACCGATTCGCGCCGCGGCATCAGGATCACGCCGGCAAACTGCGACAGCGACGACAGCAGCTGCGCCGCATTGGCGATCATCTTCTGCGGCGTGCTGGTCTGCAGCGCCTGCTGCAGCGCCTGCTGCAGCCGTGCTTCCAGCCCGGCCTCGTCCTGGTGCTGGACGGTGAGCAGCGAATCGACGAAGAGGCGGTAGCCGCGCGGCGTCGGTATGCGGCCGGCGGAGGTGTGCGGGCTGGCCACGAAGCCGAGTTCTTCCAGGTCCGACATGATGTTGCGAATCGTCGCCGGCGACAGCTCCAGGCCGGAGATCTTCGACAGCGAGCGCGATCCTACCGGCTGGCCGTCGGCGATATAACGCTCCACGAGCGCTTTGAGCAGGGTCTGGGCACGATGATCGAGTTGCATGTCGAACATTCTATCCAGCAGGGCGGCACGACGCCAGCTTTATGCGGGCTGGGCCCGCAGCCAGGCTTCCAGTGCAGGCAGGTCGGTACAGGTCGCGTCCGGCCGCACTTCGGGCGGCAGGCGGCGCTCGAACCGGTTCATCCAGACCGCCCGCAGGCCGGCCGCCTGGGCGCCGGCCACGTCGAGCTGCAGGTCGTCGCCGACATAGACGGCTTCGGCCGGCGCCACGGCCAGCGCGTCGCAGGCGGCATGAAACAGCGCCGGGTCCGGTTTTGCACTTCCGAAACTATGGGCGGCCAGCGATACCCGGAACAGCGGCGCCAGGCCGATCTGGACAAGGTCGGCAAAACCGTTCGAAATCGAGCCGAGCGCCACCTGGCGCGCCAGGCGCTGCAGGCCCGGCACCACGTCGTCGAACGGTGTGACGTCATTGCGCGCTGCCGAGAACACCGCCATGGCATGCACGATCATGTCGGTATCCGCATCGCAGGCAATGAAGGCTTCCGTCAGGCCGGCATGGCGCAGCGCCCACAGGTCGATCTGGAAATGCGGGTTTTCCAGCATCAGGGCGCTGCGCCGTTCGCGCAGGCTCTCGACCGACCATTGCGAAGCCACCGCCGGCACGTGCTCGGTGAGCCAGTCATGCAGCAAATGCTCGGCACGGCGAATCACCGGCACGATCGGCCAGAGGGTGTCGTCGAGGTCGAACAGCACGGCCCTGACGGGCGCGCTGCCATTGATTTTTTTCAGGTGTTTTTGCAAGGGTGAGCCTCGAAATCGGTGCGCTGCGCTTTCCTGCGCCACGGTAAATTATGGTCTAATCTGCGGCATGTTGCCCGTCTATTCAAGCCCGCCGCCGGATCTGCTTTCCGCTGAAACTGCCACTGCGCAGGTTGCGGCGGACGCCGTCGTGCCGGCCATCGCCCCGGTTGCCGCCTTTGCCACGGTGGCGCTGGTGGGCCGTTATCCGGCTTCCGGCATCATGGCGTCGCTGACCGAAGTCGCGTCCTTCATCGCCGGCAGCGGCCGCCAGTTGATCTTCGAGACCGAAACCGCCCGCCACCTCGACCTGCCCGGCATGACCGTCATGAGCACGGCTGAAATCGGCGCCTGCGCCGACCTGGCGATCGTGCTCGGCGGCGATGGCACCATGCTGGGCGTCGCCCGCCAGCTGGCCGCCTTCGACGTACCGATGATCGGCATCAACCAGGGCCGGCTCGGTTTCATGACCGATATTCCGGTGGAGCGGATGATCGCTGTGCTGACCGACATGCTGGACGGAAAAATCCGCTCCGAGCAGCGCAGCCTGCTGCAAGGCGTGGTGCTGCGCGAGGGCGTGCCGATCTTTTCCGCCCGGGCAGTCAACGACATCGTGGTCTCGCGCGGCGCCGGCTCCGGCATGGTCGAGCTGCGCGTCGAGGTCGATGGCCATTTCATGTACAACCAGCGCTCCGATGGCCTGATCGTCGGCACGCCCACCGGGTCGACCGCCTATGCGCTGTCGGCCGGCGGGCCGCTGCTGCATCCGAGCCTGGGCGGCCTGGTGCTGGTGCCGATTGCGCCGCATGCGCTGTCGAACCGGCCCATCGTGGTGCCGGATTCGAGCGAGATCGTCATCGAAGTCATCAGCGGGCGCGACTGCAGCGTCAACTTCGACATGCAGTCGCTGGCGAGTCTGGCCCATCACGACCGCATCGTCATCAAGCGCTCGGCCCATGCCATCACGTTCCTGCATCCCGAAGGCTGGAGCTACTACGACACCCTGCGCGAGAAGCTCCACTGGAACGAATATCCGTCGGTCGAAGGTCGGCTAAAATAGTTCCTTTCACTCCAGAACGCCTGCATGCTGCGAACGCTGTCCATCCGCGACTTTGTCATCGTCGACAAGATCGAACTTGAATTCGCATCGGGCTTTTCCGTCTTCACCGGCGAGACCGGCGCCGGCAAATCCATCCTGATCGATGCCCTGGCGCTGACGCTCGGCGGGCGCGGCGACGCCAGCGTGGTGCGCGAGGGCGCCATGCGCGCCGACATCACCGCCGACTTCGCCCTCGGCGCCCAGGCCCAGGCCTGGCTGGCCGCGCATGCCTTCGAGGCCGACGAGGGCGGCGCGCTGCTGCGGCGGGTGATCGACAATGCCGGGCGCTCCAAGGCCTTCATCAACGGCATACCGGCGACGGCCACGCAGCTGCGCGAACTCGGCGAGATGCTGGTCGACATACACGGCCAGCATGCGCACCAGTCGCTGCTGAAGCCGGACGCGCAACGCATCCTGCTCGACACCCAGGCCGGGCTGCAGGAAGAAGGCAAGGCGGTGGCCGCCGCCTTCAAGGCCTGGCGCGCCCTGGCGCGGCAGCGCGAACAGTTCGAAAGCAATGCAAAGAATGTCGTCCTGGAGCGCGAGCGCCTGGAGTGGCAGGTGGGTGAGCTCGACAAGCTGGCGGCAAAGCCGGGCGAATGGACCGAGGTCAGCAACGAGCACAGCCGCCTGTCGCATGCGGCCAGCCTGATCGAAGGCGCGCAGGAAGCGCTCACCGTCATCTCGGAAGCCGACTTGCCGATGCTGAGCCAGCTGACGTCGCTGACCCAAAAGCTGGTCAAGCTGGCCGACATCGACGCCGGTCTCGCGCCGGTGGTCGAACTGCTCGAACCGGCGCGCATCCAGATACAGGAAGCCGTGTATGGCCTGAACGATTACCTGAGCCGGGTCGAACTCGACCCGGCGCGCCTGCAGCAGGTCGAATCGCGCATGTCGGACCTGCATGCCACCGCCCGCAAGTTCCGCGTGCAGCCGGAAGACCTGCCGGCCGAGCATGACAGCCTGGCGGCGCAATTGCTGCAACTGGCGGCAGCCACCGACATGGCGGCATTGCAGGCGCAGGAGGACCGCGCGCAACAGGCCTACCTGGCGCTGGCGGCAAAGCTTGGCCGGGCCCGCGCCAAGGCAGCCGCAACGCTGGGCGCGGCAGTCACGGCGGCGATGCAGGAGCTGAGCATGAGCGGCGGGCGCTTCTCGATTGCGCTGCAGCCGTGCGAGCCGGCCAGCTACGGCGTCGAGCAGGTCGAGTTCCTGGTCGCAGGCCATGCCGGCACCACGCTGCGACCCCTGGCAAAAGTCGCCTCCGGGGGTGAGCTGGCCCGCATCGCGCTGGCCATTTCCGTCATCACCTCGTCGAACACGGCAACGCCGACCCTGATCTTCGATGAAGTCGACAGCGGCATCGGCGGCGGCGTGGCCGAAGTCGTCGGCCGGCTGTTGAAGCGCCTGGGACACGACCGCCAGGTGCTGTGCGTGACGCACCTGCCGCAGGTGGCAAGCCAGGCCAACCAGCATTTCGAGGTCAGCAAGGACAGCAGCGCCGGCCGCCCGGTCTCGCGCATCAGTGCGCTCGACGCCAAGGCGCGCGTCGAGGAAATCGCGCGCATGCTGGGCGGCCTGGAAATCACTGCGATCACGCGCAAGCATGCGCGGGAGCTGCTGGCGCTCTAGACGCCCCGTTCGTGGGCAGATTCATCCGATTTTTTTCACTGGAACCGACATGGCCTTTCGCAGCGAACCCCCTTATACCCACGGCACGCTTGCCAGGACAGCCGTCGTGCTGGTCAACCTCGGCACCCCCGAGGCGCCCACCGCTTCGGCCGTGCGAAGCTACCTGCGCCAGTTCCTGTCGGACCCGCGCGTGGTCGAAATACCGCGCGCCGTCTGGTGGATCATCCTCAACTGCTTCATCCTGCCGATTCGCAGCAGCCAGTCGGCGCGCAAGTATGCCTCGATCTGGAGCGCCGAAGGCTCGCCCCTGAAGGTGCATACCCAGAAGCAGGCGCTGCTGCTGCGCGGCTACCTCGGCGCACGCGGCAACGAGGTACGCGTCGAGTATGCGATGCGCTATGGCAG
>JANXSS010000220.1 GCA_025356535.1 Herminiimonas sp. | reverse complement strand
TCGCGGAACCCGGCACCGGTGGTGTTTCGTCTGCCTATGGTGTGGTCGAGCGACTGGGCGCAAGCGGCGCGGCGGAAACGATTGCCTGCGCAGGATGCAGCATCAGTGGCGGCACGATCGTCGGTGCGCCGGGCGCCAGCGTGCCGGAGCCAGGAACCGTTTCCCTGTTTGGCATCGCAGCCGCCGGGTTGTTGGCGCGTCGCCGGCGCGGGCTTGCCAAGCCGGTCTGACTGGCGCACATGACTTGCCCGGTATCGTAGAGTCGAACCCGAACCGGACCATCGGGCGTGTCCTGGCGATGAGGCAAACGCAGGCAAAGGCGGTCCCTTGATCGCCTTTGCCATCCCACACTCGATCGAACATGGGTGGCAAAGTTGGTAACTGCATCAGTTAGCGCCGCGGCTTCGATGCAGTGCCGCCAACTGATGCAGTCTGGTGCGCAGCGGTTTCTAAAAATCATTCGAAACAGCGAGCCAGCACGCATGCCTGCCCGCCGTTCAGCGCACCATGTGCTCAATCCAGGAAAAGCAGACATTGTCGTGTGGGGGCTGACAATTAAAAGAACTATAATTATTTTTATGTAAACTCATTCGAAAATGTCTGACCGTTGGGTATTACCCTGGCAAATGACCAGCGAATGGTCTTGATGCTCGCACGCCTGCAAGTCACTGTACCCGACCCGGAAAATAGTGACGTTCATCACGACTGGTCATTATACTAGTCGGCAAGGAGAGCCAGATGAAAACCATTGGAAATTACGAAGCCCGGACGCATTGGTCAGAAATACTGCAGGGGGTAAAAAACGGGGAGCGGTACGTGATTCTGCACAAGGGTGAGCCGATTGCAGAGCTTATCCCGCCCCAGGGGGACAATAAGCAGGTGCGCTCAAGACGCGCGGCAGAAAAAATGCTGCGGCTGATGGCCGCTCGTGCGTCGGTCGAAGTCGACATCAACGCCCTGGTCGATGAGGGCCGGGACTGATGCGTTTCGTTCTGGATAATTCGATTGCCATGCGCTGGCTTCTAAACGACCGGTCGTCGGACATGCAGGACTATGCCCGTGCCGTGCTGCAGCAGATGGCCGCCGGCGCCACAGCAGTCGTACCCAGCTTGTTCGCGCTCGAGGCCGCGAACGTCCTCGTGAAATCTCAGAAGCGTGGCCTGGTGTCGGAAGCCGGCGCGCGCGAATTTCTCGCCTTGCTCGCTGATCTGGATATCGAGACTGACCTGACGACCCATGAGCGTGCGCTGCATGCCACGGTGGGGATCGCCCTACAGCACGACCTTTCCGCATACGACGCCGCTTACCTCGAGCTTGCGCTTCGTGAAGGGCTGCCGCTTGCGACACTTGACCACGCGTTGGCGGCGGCCATTGTGAAGGCAGGTGGCGCGCGCGTGAGCTTGACCTGACCGTGCGCCTGACATCACGAATCGGCAAGGGTATTGCGGCTCGATTCCGGTTCCGGGCACCAAGTGATGGATTGCCTGGCTACGAACCAAGGGGGGCATGGGTATCGGGAAGACCGTGCAGAGGATGGATTGACCCGGTCGGGCAATGCCTTTCTACCCACCGTAACTTGCTCAAACCATGGACCAATTAAAAATTCTTCGAGACAAAATAGATCAACTGGATGAATCGTTGATCCATACGCTTGCAATGAGGTTTGAAATAACCAATGAGATTGGAAAGTTAAAAAAAACGGAAAAACTGCCACCAGTTGACTCGCAACGAGAACAGCAGCAAGCCGAACGAATTGCGACCATTGCAAAAAAAGTTGGGCTTAGGGAAAACGTAGCCCTTGCAGTCCTCCGGGTCATAATCGACGCCGTCATCGAGGACCATAAGAAAATTTGATGACCGTTTGCATGGTGCAACAATCCGTTTTTGGTCGACAACAGCCTGCCTCAGCTTCCCGGTATAACGGCACCTACGTGTTTGTAGACCGTTGCCCGACTTACGCCGTACCTCTTTGCAACATCCGTCACCCGAACATCCGGATCTTTCAGTAATACCCGGATCTCCCGGATCTGTTTCGCATCGAGCTTTGGCTTCCGGCCGCCTGTGCGCCCTCTTGCCCGTGCTGCGGTCAGTCCGGCATGCGTTCTCTCACGGATGAGGTTACGCTCGAACTCGGCCAGCGCGGCAAACACATGGAAGACCAGCTTGCCCGCGGCGCTCGCAGTCTCGATCTTCTCGGTGATCGATTCGAAGGCAATGTCGCGGCTCTCCAGGTCGCCCACGATGCATACCAGATCGGACAGGGACCGGCCTAGGCGATCGAGCCGCCACACGCACAACGAGTCGCCTGGCCGCAGTGCCCGAAGGCAGTGGTCCAGCTCGATGCGTTCGGCATTCTAGCCAATGGCCTTCTCTTCATAGATTTCCGTGCACCCGGCCTTCGCCAACGCATCACGCTGCAGGTCCAGATTCTGGTCATCCGTCGACAC
>JANXSS010000174.1 GCA_025356535.1 Herminiimonas sp. | reverse complement strand
ACCAGCCGGTCGATCAGCGCCTGAGTACGCAGTGTCGGAAACATCTGCTCCGCCAAGTCCATTGCGTCCAAAGCAGCATCTCCGGGCATGTAGTCGATACGAGTGCGATCAGTCTTAGGCATGTGCCATCCCTTCACGGTTTTGTGTTACTGAGTCATCCTGGGTGCAGATAGCTACATCGATCCGATAGGTGAACCCGGCGCACCTTTGCAACGTCGCCACCAGGTCGGCAGGCATTGATGCGTCACCGATCCACAGCTTGCGCCACTGACTGCACCGCCTGCGTTCCACGTCGCCAGACATATGCCTGCATTCCAGACAAACCCGGCGGTCGTCCTGCTCCAGATCGCGCCGCATCAATCGTTGCGCCAGATCGTCCGCATCATCCGTGTTCAATCCCCGGCCAGTGAACAATGACAGCCGCGCCGTGAATATGTCCGCCGGATCATTCGCAGCTTTTCCGTTCGGAGGGTTTGCTACTGCTACAGTTGCTACAGTTGCTACACTTCCTGCCGATTTCCCCCGATCTGTAGCAGGAGTAGCAGGTGTAGCAGTAGCAAGCACCTCGAACCAATTCCCCGACAACATGGAAGATAGGCTCATGGCATCCCCTGCATCACCGCCGGGTTAATGCCGATCAGCCGCTTGTTCGCCACCGCCTGCACGCGAGCACGTCCGTGTTCTTCCAGGTGCGCCACCGCCGCCAGCATCGTGGACTTGTCCCGAAGCGGCCCGTACTGCATCGCCGTTCTGGTGGAAACGATCTTCGTACCTTCGCGCCTGCAATGCTGAACCATCCACCGCTCCAACCGGTCGGCGTTCATCCACTCCACCGGCATGGAAAACTGCCCAAGAAACCGCCGCGCTTCCGTCAGGTGCCATGCTGCCAGCTTCGCCCCGCGCGCCATCGCGTCCGCACTGATCGCGCCCACGCCGTTCTCGAACACATGGAACAATCCCGCCAGCCGCGCCGCGTTGTCCGCCACCTTGCTGGCAACGTCTTTTACGTCCTGCAATTCGCCGTCCGGTGCCAACTGCAATTCAATCGCGTTCTGGAAGTTCACCCATGCTGCGTGCGCCTGCTCCGACAATCCCAGCGTGACCGTGGTCAGTCTGCCGCTGTCGTCCATGCTGAGCGGGTTTTGTAATAGCTGGGTGATCCGGTTGTTGAACGCCGCCAGTCGTGACCAGTCCGGCGCATCGCTGTATAGCCGCGTTCCCATTGTCGATTGCGGCCAGGCGATCAGGAACCGCGCCAGAAATCCGGTGCCTCGCGCCAACCCCTTGGACTTGTCGAAGAATGCTCGCAAGGTTGATTCCTGTACCTGTAACCCCATGCTCAGCCGGACGTTCTCGATGGTGTAGCTCTCGCTGGTACGCCTACCCACGGGAATGCTGCCGCCATCCCACAGCACGTTAATGAGTGCCAGGTTGCGCGTGACGGAATCGCCGCTCATGCCGTGACTGCCGAACACCACGCCCGCCTCGCTCGATAGCACGCCTGCGGACGGCCATTCGCGCATCAATGACCAACCGAGATTTTCCGGCGTATCGTCACCACGGATCAGGCGCGGCACGCGTACCGGTGTCGGTTCTTCCTGCTCCAGTTCACGCAATGCACGCTCATGCTCGCCCGTCGGTTTATTTTCCTTCGCCGCCTTTTTGACTGCTTCGAGAATGCCGGATTTCTTCGCTTCCCAAGACGCCATTTGCGCCACATAGTCTTTAACAGCAGGCTTCAGCATTTCCGTCTGCTCTTGCTGCCATGCTTCAAGCGCCCGTTTGAAATAGCCATCACATGATGTTTTACGCTCGCCGCTCTCCGCAATGCTGAGCATGTACAGGGAACACGGCCCCTTCAGCCCCGGCGCACGCTCCACGTCATAGAAGCCCTGCAACGCCACGGAAACCGCTGATAGTGCCGATGATGCAGCGAGCGGCACCGGTGCCTTCACAAAGCCGATCACTTCCTGCACGGCTTCTCGGATCGTCTGCGGTAGCGCGTCCAACGGATAGGGCAATGCGTCATACGATGCAGACAGCGATTCCGGTACCGGCCACGCGTCATCAACTGGAATACTCGCCGCCTCGATACACTCTTGCACGGCATCCGCACCTGCCAACTGGTGCAGGTCGTTGAAGTCGGTTGCCTTGATGGGACGATCACCAGGAAACACAGGAATCGCGAGCGAGCCGCCAACGGCTACCGCTGCCGCTGTTGCTTTCGTCATGCCGGGATTGCCAGCGGTTAGATAATCGTCCTCCGCTGCGATCGTTATAGCCAGTGCCGGATACTTCAGGCGTAGCGCTACTGCCACCGGCTCCAGGTTGCCAGCGTTGAAGGCGACCGCTACGGCATGCCCGGTGCATTCAAAGATACTTGCACCGGTCGCAAACCCTTCGCAGACGATCAGCCGCCCTTCAGGTTTGCCGATGCTGAAATAACATCCGCGAACCCTCCCGCCGTACTGAAAAAGTTTGCTCCCATCCGGCCCGATTGCTTGCGAGCTATGCACCGTGCCGCTGGTGTCGCGCAACGAAATCAGCAGATCGCCGTTAATCACTCGCGCGCCGTTCGGCCCGATACCTTTTGCCTTCAGATAGGCATGCTCAGATACCGGCTCAGATCGCGCCAGGCGTGCCGCTGCCGCGTCTCTGGCTTCGGCATGAACTCGCGCCTGTTCTTCGTCGCGCTGCCGCTGTACGGCCCTGTTACGTTCCCGCATCGTCTGGCGTTCGGTCTCGCTCAGATCACGGTCGGCTTTCGCGCACCAGGACGATTCAAACCCGCTGCGCCAGCATCCGAACTTCCCCGCCGGTATGCCATCGCCGTACAGAACGTACCAGCCGGAATCATCCCCGCGCTTGCCGTTCGTGCTGAACCGGCGGAGCTTTCCATCGTCAAAAATATCGTCCGGTGCGCCGATTCCTGCGGCTTCAATGGCATTTCTGAAGGTGTCGATATGATTGCTCATGCCAGCGCCCGCAAGTAGGTTGCCAGCATCCCGGCGTAGTGGACGATTGCCACCTTCAGCCAAGTACAGAATGTTATGATTCTGGAAGCGAAATTGCTGTCCGCCGTGGTGGTCTCGAAGCCCCCGGCGGATGTTTTTTTGTGGATCATTGCGCGGCACCTCCCGCACGCTGTGCAATGAAGGCTTCTACTACTGCCGCATCCCATACGGTGACGGATTCGCCCAGCTTGAATGGCTTGGGGAACTTGTCCTCCCGCACCCAGCGCCAGATCGTTGCAGGACTGACGGGCAGCATGCCCTTGCTCTTTTTGGTGGTCGCTATATCTGCAACCCGGATAACTCGCTGTGACATTTCACGCCCCTTCGCAGCACGATGCAGTGCAATGGAAGCGAATATGCCGATTCAGATGAGGCGTAAATAGTCCAGATTCACCCGGGTAACTCTATAAAAGATACCCGGCAGTACCCTGCAAAGCCGCGCCAGGTCTAGCGTTGCATGGGCAGGGTAACTATTTACGCGGGCCGGGTGGTAGACCGTCCAATCTGAGTATCGAGGCAATCGAGTCTGCCAATGTTTTAGAAATCGTCCTCTCTTTTTGAAGCCATTCGGACACCTGTGCATTCGTATTAGCCGTTGACGTATCGGAAGAATCATAGCCAGCCCAAAATCGAGATGCCGCCGCCTCAAGGTGCCCTAGCGCTTCGGTGTGATGGTCACCCCACGGCCAACGGCCTTTCCGTGCAACTGGTTGTGTATGTTCATTCCGACTGAACACATATTCTGATTTCATGCCAATGGCTCCCAACCACCGAATAATTGCTCCACGCGAGAACTCTTGGTTGTCAAATCTCGACAGGCGTTGATTAGCAAGCCAGTCCGTTAAGGGCGTCTCCTGTCCTAATTCCCATGCATTCCGGCACAAATCATCCAACTGCACACTCATCAACTCTGTACGCATAGGCTGACTGTCATAATCTCGAAAATCATCCGGAGGGCTTGCTTCAAACGACAATCGGCTGAGCGCCTTCTTATAATCCAGTTGCATTCGATCCGTGATAACCCCAACCCGCCACTGCTCAGTTTCGGACTCCCTCGGTTCTAAGCCTAGAATTAGTGCGGCTGCATCGTATGCAGAAAAATGTTCGGCAAAATGCCAATGCGACAAGTCGTTCATGCGTCCCCTCACGCCCCTGTAATAAGGTGCCAGTCCAGCCCGTCAGGGAAACGGGTTTTCGGGGATCAGCCTAGGACTGGCGTAAAGCCGTTTGTACCGCGGCGCGAATCACTGCACCGCTGCACCTCGCATCTGGATTACGTTGTCAGTTTCAACCTGCACCGTGTCGATGAAGTCCGCCCAGTCGCGCATCAGGTTGCGCCGCTTTTCAAAAAGGTCGGATCGTTGATACGCGCTCACCGTGTCGTTGCCAATTGCGTGCGCCAGCGCCATCTCGCGCACCTCTGCCGGATATGCGGTCGATGATGCCACCCAGCTTGAGAACGTCGATCTGAACCCATGCGGTACTGCGTCCACTTCCATATCCCGCATCACCTTCGTTAGCGTCATGTCCGACAACGGCGTGCCAGCCTTCCGGCCCGGAAAAATCAGCGTCTCGCCGTCGAATCGCGGCAACGCCTCCAGCAGCTTGATGGCTTGATCCGATAACGGTATGCGATGTTCGCGCTGCGCCTTCATTCGCGCTGCCGGAATCGTCCAGGTGCGGGTTTTGAAATCAATCTCCGTCCACGTCGCCAGCCTCACCTCGCCTGATCTGCATGCGTTTAACACGGCGAACTCCAGGCACCTAGCGCCGGTCGTCTGCACCGTGCGTAACTGCGCCATGAATCCATGCATCGCATCCGCCGCCAGCGCCCGGTGACTGATTACAGGCGCGACAACGGATCGCTCCGCCAACTGCTTATCAAGATTGCCCTTCCAGCGTGCCGGGTTCTCGCCGGTTCGATAGCGGCGCACGGTTGCCCAGTCCAGCACTAGCTCGATGCGGTTGCGCACCCGGTTGATGGTTTCGTTTTTGGTCGCCCAGTGCGACTCGATGACTTCGAGAACATGCTCGAACTTGATGGTACTCACCAGCATGTTGCCGATGATGGGATAGGCGTACTGCTCAAGGGTACTAGGCCACTGCTTCGCGTGCTTGGCATTGCGCCAGCCGGGTGCCTTCGCTTCGATGTAAGCCTT
>JANXSS010000173.1 GCA_025356535.1 Herminiimonas sp. | reverse complement strand
GCCAGGTTGGCCGGAAACGGCCAGCGCAGGCCGGCATGGCGAAACACCACCTGCGTGACCGTCTGGCCCTCGACATGCGGCGCCACGCCGCGCCGGGTGACTTCGACTTCTGGTAATTCAGGCATGCTGCAAGGGCTCCGGTGCGATATCCGCTCCACAATTTCACAATAAATGACGCATACCTGTCCCCAGGCAGCACCTGCCAGATGCGGTGTCACGCGGAGGTTGCAAGTTGGGCGTAGAATCAATTTTTTGCGTCTTCAGCCAGGAAATTTCTTGAAAACCGCCCTCGTCATTGTAACGCTGTCGTCCCTGCTGACCGGTTGCGCCGCCCTGACGCCGGTGCGGCCGGTGGCAGCTGCACCGGAAGCCGTCGCCACTGCCACGCCGCCGCTGGCCATCGCCCGCACCGGCAAGGCATCGACGCGGGCCAGCGTGCAGACGGGTGAAGATGCGCTGCCGGCCGCCGAGCTGACCGATGAGCTGCTCTACAGCCTTCTGCTGGCGGAGATCGCCTTGCAGCGGGGCGAATGGCAAAGCGCCTACCTGTCCGAACTGGCGGCGGCGCAGCAGACCCGCGATCCGCGCCTGGCGCGGCGTGCGGCCGAAATCGCATTGGGCGCAAAGCAGGCCGGCGAGGCAATGAGCGCGGTGCGGCTCTGGCGCGAACTGGCGCCGCGTTCCGAAGAAGCTGCGCAATACTATCTCGGCTTCATCCTGCTGAGCGACGACCTCGAGGAAGCCCGCGCGATCCTGACCCAGCGCCTGGCCGACGCCCGTCCCCAGACGCGGCCGGTGATGATCCTGCAGACGCAGCGCCTGCTGGCCAATGCAAAGAACAAGGATGCGGCATTCGCCATGCTCGAAGGCCTGGTCGCACCCTATGCAAGCCTGCCTGAAAGCCACATTGCGCTGGCCCAGGGCGCTTTTTTCAAAGGCGACGCCCCCCGTGCGGCCGCCGAGGCACGTACCGCCCTGGCGCAGAAACCCGGATCGGAAATGGCCGCGCTGACACTGGCGCAGGTCACCGCCGACAAGGCCGAGGCGACCAGGATCCTGACCACGTTCCTGCTGGCTTATCCGAAGGCCGTCGAAGTCCGTACCGCTTACACCCGTACGCTGGTCGAGCAAAAGCAGTATGAACCCGCGCGCATCGAATTCATGCAGCTGCTGGCGGAAAAACCGGACAACCTGACCAGCATGTACGCGCTCGGCATGCTGGGCGTGCAATCGAACCGCCTTCCCGAAGCCGAGAAATACCTGTCGATGTATGTCAAGGCGCTGGCCGACAATCCGGACGAAGAGCGCGATCCGAGCCAGGCACTGCTGATCCTGGCGCAGATTGCCGAGGATCGCAACGACACCGAAACGGCGCTCAAATGGCTGGCGCTGGTGGACTCCGGCGAAGGCGTGCTGGGTGCGCAGATCAAGCGTGCGCAGATCACTGCCAAGGCCGGCAACCTGGTCGAGGCGCGCCGCCTGCTGCATGAAATCAATCCGGAAGGCGAGCACGACCAGGCCCAGGTGGCGTTGGCCGAAGCGCAGGTGCTGCGCGATGCGAACCAGGGTACGGCTGCGTCGACGGTGCTGGGCGATGCGTTGAAGCGCTATCCGAACAACACCGAACTGCTGTACGACTTCGCCATGGTCGCCGAAAAGGCGAACAACCTGGAGGTCATGGAAAAAGCCCTGCGCCGGGTGATCGAGCTGGCGCCGGCCAACCAGAATGCCTACAACGCGCTCGGCTATTCACTGGCTGAACGCAACATCCGCCTGCCGGAAGCCTATGTCTTGATCGAAAAAGCGCTGACGATCGCACCGGACGATCCGTTCATCATGGATAGCCTGGGCTGGGTACAGTTCCGGCTCGGCAAATTGAAGGAAGCCGAAGACCTGCTGCGGCGCGCCTATGCAACCCGTCCCGATCCGGAAATCGCCGTGCATCTCGGCGTAGTCCTGTGGGTCAAGGGCCAGAAAGACGATGCGCAGAAATTCTGGCGCGACGCCAATACCAAGGATCCGAAAAACGATGCCCTGAAAAGCACGCTGGCCCGCCTGCGCGTGAGCCTGTAGGCGGATGCGGTTTTCCGATACCGTGCCCGCGCGCGCTGCGCGCCCGGTGCTGACCACATTCTTGCTGGCCACCGTGCTCGGGGGATGCGCCAGCCTGCAGGCGCCGGTGCTGCCACCTGCAGCGGAAATTGCCGCCATTCCGACGCTGCAGCGCACCTTTCATGAGGCAATCGACCTGAGCGGGCGCCTGTCGCTGCGCTATGAACAGAACGGCGCACCGCAGGCGCTCGACGGCAAGTTCGCCTGGAACCAGACGGCAACCGGCGCCCACATCACCCTGCAGACGCCGTTCGGACAGACCCTGGCGACCATCGACGTGACGCCGCAGGCCTCCGTCCTGATGCAGAGCGGGCAGCCGCCCCGCAGCGAAGCCAATGTCGATGCACTGACGGCCAATGCCCTGGGCTGGCCGCTGCCGATTGCCGGCCTGCGCAACTGGCTGCAGGGCTTTGCAACCGATGCGCGCGGCGCGCCCTATGTCGCCCGCGCCGACGCCATCGGCGACGCCGCCTTCGTCAATACTGCCGACGGCTGGCTGATTCACTACACCGTCTGGGAGGGCGCCGAGAGTGCGGGCGGCGGCGCCCGGCCGCGCCGCATCGACTTGCAGCGTCTCACCAGCCAGGCCGGCAATGTGGTGTTGCGCATCGTGCTCGACACGTGGCAGCCGCGGTGAGCGGTGCAACGAAAGCAGCACTGCCTGGCTGCACATCGTCCGTGCCGCTGCCGGCACGCATGGCGAACTGCGCCGCGCCGGCCAAGCTCAACCTCTTCCTGCATGTGACCGGGCGTCGTGACGACGGCTACCACCTGCTGCAGACCGTTTTCCAGCTCCTCGACCATGGTGATCTGATGCATTTCACGCGCCGCGATGACGGTGTCGTGCGCCGCATCGGCACCCTTGCCGGCGTGGCCGAAGCAGACGACCTGACGGTGCGCGCCGCGCGCCTGCTGCAGCGAGAGATGGCGGTACGGAGCGGCCACCCGGCGCCCGGTGTCGACATCGAGATCGACAAGCGCCTGCCGATGGGCGGCGGCCTGGGCGGCGGCTCCTCGGACGCGGCAACGACGCTGCTGGCGCTCAACCGGCTGTGGGATGCCGGGCTGTCGCGCCGGGAGCTGATGGCGCTCGGCCTGCAGCTTGGCGCCGACGTGCCGTTTTTCATCTTCGGCCAGAATGCCTTTGCCGAAGGAATCGGCGAGACTCTGGTTGCCGTCGACACGCCGGATTGCTGGTATGTCGTCATCGAGCCGGGGGTGATCGTGCCGACGGCGACAATCTTCAGCTCAACGCGTTTGACAAGAGATAGCAAAGCCGTCAGAATAGCGGACTTTTCCAGGGCGCCGATCGGCTTCGGAAAAAACGATTTGCAAGACGTTGCGGCAGCCTTGCATGCACCGATAGCCGCAGCGATCGACTGGCTCGGAAAATTCGGCGCCGCACGCATGACCGGCTCCGGCGCCTGTGTCTTCTGCGCTTTCGGCCGCGAGACGGATGCCGAGGCTGCGGTCAGGGCAACGCAGGCCCGGATCGCCGGCGCAGCGGGAGATGGGGCAGGACAGTGGCAGGTGTGGAAAGCGAAAGCCTTGAAACAACATCCGCTGAAGAATTTGCAGCAATCGTAGTCAAAGAATTCGTTTGTCATTGCATTGCTCGCCACACATGGCGAGAATACGGGACGGACAAAAAGTTGCGTAGGGGAATCGCCAAGCCGGTTAAGGCACTGGATTTTGATTCCAGCATTCGAAGGTTCGAATCCTTCTTCCCCTGCCATTCATCACTTCACTACATGCACGATGCGAAGGGCCGGACAAAGCAGGACGTACCGGTGCCGCCGAGCCGCCACCGCGAGACTGTTGCAGTCGGGCCTGGCGGCTTTTTCTTGCGCGCCCCGATGAACGTCGTGTTGGCTGATTTTATTGATCGTTTTTCAGGAATTCCATGGCACTCGAAAACCTGATGGTTTTTACCGGTAATGCAAACCCGGAGCTGGCTCTGGGCGTGGCGCGCCACCTTGGCATACCGCTTGGCAAGGCAGTCGTGTCGAAGTTCTCGGACGGCGAAGTCGTCGTCGAGATCAACGAGAACGTGCGTGGCAAGGATGTCTTCGTGCTGCAATCGACCTGCGCACCGACCAACGACAATCTGATGGAAATCATGCTGATGGTCGATGCCCTGAAGCGCGCATCGGCCGGACGCATCACGGCGGCGATTCCCTACTACGGTTATGCACGCCAGGACCGGCGTCCGCGTTCGGCGCGGGTGGCGATCTCGGCCAAGGTCGTGGCCAACATGCTGCAGGAAGCCGGCGTCGAGCGCGTGCTGATCATGGATCTGCATGCCGACCAGATACAGGGGTTTTTCGATATTCCGGTCGACAACATCTATGCCTCGCCGATCCTGCTCTCGGACCTGGTGAGCAAGAACTACGACGACCTGCTGGTGGTCTCGCCCGACGTCGGCGGCGTGGTGCGGGCGCGGGCGCTGGCCAAGCGGCTCGATTGCGACCTGGCGATCATCGACAAGCGCCGGCCGAAAGCCAATGTGTCCGAGGTCATGAACATCATCGGCGACGTGTACGGCCGCAACTGCGTGATCATGGACGACATGGTCGACACCGCCGGCACGCTGACCAAGGCCGCTGAAGTGCTCAAGGAGCGCGGCGCCAAGAAAGTCGTCGCGTACTGTACCCACGCCGTGCTGTCGGGCCCGGCAATCGACCGCATCAACGAGTCCACGCTCGATGAACTGGTCGTCACCGACACGATCCCCCTGTCGCCGCTGGCGCGTGCCTGCACCAAGATACGCGTGCTGTCCTGCGCCGAAGTGCTGGCCGAGACCTTCCGCCGCATCACCACCGGCGACTCGGTCATGTCGCTGTTTGCAGATTGATTTGAATTTACCCGGATGCCGCCGTCGGCAGCATCCGTTTCCGGTCCCCTGGTCGCGGGGGACTGTAACCGCAGGGCACAATCCTGTCCTGCATCATTGGAGCAACACATGAAAGTCATCGCATTCGCACGCAATCTGCAGGGGACCGGAGCGAGCCGCCGCCTGCGCATTGCTGGCCAGACCCCGGGCATCGTCTATGGCGGCACGGCCGCACCGGTCGCCATCACCCTCGACCATAACGCGCTGTACCATGCGCTGAAAAAAGAGACCTTCCACTCCTCGATCCTCGACCTCGAAGTCGACGGCAAGGTCGAGCAGGTACTGCTGCGCGACTTCCAGACGCACGCATTCAAGCAACTGGTTCTGCATGTCGATTTTCAGCGGGTCGACGCCAAGTCGAAGATTCACGTGAAGGTGCCGCTGCACTTCATCAATGAAGAGACCTCGCCGGCCGTGAAGCTGTCTGCCGGCATCATCAGCCACGTGGCGACCGATCTGGACATCACCTGCCTGCCAGGTGAGCTGCCGGAATTCATCGAAGTCGATCTGGGCGAGCTCGAAGTCGGCAATTCGGTCCATCTCTCGGACCTGAAGCTGCCGGCTGGTGTTACCGTCGTCATCCATGGCGGCAACGACAATCCGACGATTGCCACCGCATCGATCCCGGCCGGCAAGGTCGAGGCAGAAGGCGAAGCGACTGCTTCGCAAGCTGCGGCCGCACCGTCTGCAGACAAGAAATAAGACAAGACTGCGGGAGGCGTCATGCGCCGCCTGCCACCCGGCCCGCCCTCGGTGCATTGCACGGACGGCGGGTTTTTTCATGTAATCACTGTGTTCATCTGACTGCTTTCCCATGTCCATCCGCTTGATCGTCGGCCTCGGCAACCCCGGACCGGAATATGAACAGACACGGCACAATGCCGGTTTCTGGCTGGTCGACAACCTTGCCGCTGCCAACGGCGTGCGCCTGGCGCGCGAGAGCCGCTACCAGGCACTGGCTGCAAAAAGTGCCATCAAGGGCAGCGATGTCTGGCTGCTGGAGCCGCAGACCTTCATGAATCGCTCCGGCCAGTCGGTCGGCGCCCTGGCCGGCTTCTACAAGATTGCCGCCGACGAGATCCTGGTGGTGCATGACGAACTGGACCTGGCGCCAGGCGTTGCCAAGCTCAAGCTGGGCGGCTCCTCAGGCGGCCATAACGGCTTGAAAGACATCACTGCCGCACTCGGCAGCCAGGATTACTGGCGCCTTCGCATCGGGATCGGTCATCCGCGCGAGCTGGGTCTGAAACAGGCGGTAGTCGACTTCGTCCTGCACCGTCCGCGCAAGGAGGAGCAGGCGCTGATCAACGAGGCGATTGACCGCAGCCTGGCAATCCTGCCGCTGTTGTGCGCTGGCCAGACGGCTGCGGCCATGCTGCAGCTGCATACGAAATGACACACCACCGGTTCCGGTAGCTGCAGGCGCGAGGTGGCCGCCTGGCAGCGTCAGGCCCGACCACGCGCGGTCAGCCTGCACGGCACGCGCCTTCGTCGCCCACCTCTCTTGCGATCAGTCATCCTGCTTCAAACGCGCCGGCGCTGCCGTCCATAACGGCCTGGTCCTGCCTGCGCCGAATTTCCGCATCAATCAGAAAAAACGCGTCCTGTCTGCCCTCCACCGGCAGATAGAGCCTTGATATGCACAAGGTGCGAAACGCCAGAAAAAAACGGTGTATTTTAAAAGAGTCATTAATAATTAGTAACTTAGATAAAATATTACATCCAGGTATGTTGACATTTTCGTATCTTTAGTTGAGCATGCGCAGCGAAAATGTCGCACCACCGCGACAATCCCGGAAGGTTGCAAATTTACTTTTTTGCAATTTGACGTCCTGGTGATTCCATACATAAACATTGCCGGAATGGCTAATTTTTGTGCCAAGACCGCTGATTGGAGATCACATGTTCCATGCAATTACACCTGCGCACCGCGCACCGATGTTGCGCGCTGTTGCCAGCCTCGCCATTGCCATGCTTGGCGCTGCCATCCTGCCTGCCAGTGCCGCCATCCGTTCGGTCGGACCCGGCGCCGCTTTTCCCACCCCCTGCAGCGCCATCACCACTGCGGCCAACGGTGACGTGATCGAAATTGCCGGCGGCAACACCTACACCGGCGACGTCTGCGCCATCGTTGCCAGCAACCTGACGATCCGCGGTGTCAATGGCCGTCCGAAGATCGACGCCGGTGGCCGCAATGCCGGCGGCAAGGGCATCTGGGTTGTCATCGGCAATGACATCACGGTCGAAAACGTCGAAATGTACGGCGCCACCGTTCCGGACCAGAATGGCGCGGCCTTGCGTCTGGAAGGCACCAACTTCACCCTGCGCAATAGTTTTTTGCATGATAACGAGAACGGCATTCTTGGCAATTTGAACACCGACAGCAACATCCTGATCGAGACCAGCGAGTTCGGGCACAACGGCTTGGGCAACGGTTCGACCCACAACATCTACCTTGTCCAGTGCGCAAGCCTGACCTTCCGTTTCAATTATTCGCATGATGCAAACGTCGGCCACAACCTGAAGTCGCGTGCCATGGTCAACACGATTTCCTACAATCGCTTTTCCAGTACGCGACCGGGCGAGACCGGCACTACTGCCAGCGGCCAACCGAGCTATGAGATCGACCTACCCAACGCAGGCACGTCCTACGTCATCGGCAATATCATCGAACAGCCCGCCGCCAACCAGAATCCGGCGATGCTGGCCTATGGAGAGGAAGGCGCCTCCAATCCGGGCCAGGATCTGTATGTGATCAACAATACGTTCTTGAATGACGACACTGCACGCGGCACCTTCCTTTTCATCGGTGCCAGCGTGACGAAGCCGGTGCTGGCGCAAAACAATATCTTTTCTGGTGTCGGCACCTTCAGCACGCAGGCCAGCACGATCGACCGGACCAACTACCGCGCGATTGCACCGGCTTTCGTCGACCGTCTTGGCTACAACCTGAAACCGGCCGTGGGCGCCGCATTCATCGGTGGCGGCTCGCCAGTGGGCGTATCGGCAAGTGGCGTGTCGCTGGTGCCGACGGCGCAATACCGTCATCCTGCATCATTTGACCTGCGGCCACTGGGCGCCACGATCGACATCGGCGCCTACCAGAGTGTTTCCGTTCCGACACCAACACCAACACCGACACCGACACCGACAC
>JANXSS010000165.1 GCA_025356535.1 Herminiimonas sp. | reverse complement strand
CGGTGCCCTGCAGCACCGCCTGCCAGGCGCCGAGGTCGAGACGGCCGAGATCGAGCTGTGCCCGCACGCCACGCGCCGACGCGCTCGCCGGTTTGCCGGCCGCGGTCCCGACCTCGATCTGGCCGCTCAGCACGCGCGGTTCGCTGCCCGACACATCCCGCACGTAATGTGCTGAAGCAAGGTCGCCCAACTTCAGCGCGATCTGGTCCTGGGGCACAGGCGGGTCGATGCCCGGCCGGGTGTCGGGTGACACGATTCTGCGTTCGACACGCAATGCCAGCACGTCGCCGGCAGCTTTTTCCAGTGGTGCCGGCAACTGGAGCGCCAACCCTTGCAGGTTGCTGGTCAGCAGGAATTCCGGCACGCCATTGCGTACCGTCAGGTCGGCGGCATAGGGCGTGTTGCCGCTGGCCTTGCTGGCAAGCCGGGCCAGCCAGCCGACTTCCGTCTGGCTTCGCAGTCCCTCGGCTGTCGCGTTGCCGATCGCGCTGAAGCTCAGATCGGGCGCCGAGGCCGCACTGGCGAAACGCCCCTTGCCTTTGATCCGTACCTGACCCCCGGTCAGGGCGGCCTGGACGCCGGACAGGGAGAAGCCGGTCTCAGTGAAGTTGACCGTGCCCTGCGCCCCGGTGAAAGCCGGCACCTCGGGCGCCAGTTGCAACAGGTTGCCGCCCAGTTCGACTGCCACCTGCACCCGGGTGTGGTCGATCGCCGCCAGCGGCAGGTCAAGCTTGAGTCGATAGTCCGCATTGCCGCTGGCACGCATGGCCTTCACCAGGTCAGCAGCTCCCCCGACCATCGGTGCCGTGGCGCGCAGCGCCTCGTTCAGGGGGCCGCGTGCCTGGGCATCGACCAGCAGCACCGGCGCGTGGTGCATCAGGTCGGCAATCGATGCATCGACATTGACGATGTCGATGCCCGGCGCCCCCAGCACCTGGCCGCGTGCGTTGCGTATCTGCATGCCGTTGCGTTCGAAAATCAGGTCGCCCGAGACGCCGGTGAGCGCCGGCCAATGCGGTAGCGGCGGGCGAGTTGGCGATGCAGCTGCCGCCGTTGCCACCGCGCCGGTTGGCTGTGGCACGTAGTCGAATGTCACATCGGACACTTTGGATGCGATGCGGAAATCCCCTTGCCGGGGGTCGGTAAACGGCATATGGCGCAAATCGCCCCGAACCAGAAAATCGACCGTGCTGGCGGTGCCGCGCTTCACGGCGTTGCGAACATAGTCGCGCGTGAGCTTCGGGATGTGCTGCGGCAAGTAGCGGAACGCCCGCATGCCGTTGGCGCGTGTGAGCCGACCCTCCAGATCCAACACCCCCGGGTAACGATCCTGGGGCGGTGTCGCAGCAGGATCGCCGGTGCGCCACCCGATTTTGGCTTCGCCCGCCGCATCGGCATTGGCAAAGCGCAAGTCTTTGAGTTGTACGTTCAGGTCGGCTCCGTTGATCTGCCATTGCGCCTGCCCCGACAACTGGTCGATCGGAACGACGGGCTCCTCGAACAGGCCGGGCAAGTCCAGCGCACCCTGCGCGATGCTCACGGTCGCCGTGCCACCTGTCTGGCTAGCATCGAACTCGACGACCGCGCCGCGCACGCCCGGTACGCCGATGGGCGGGGGGGCGGGTCGCCCATCGCGCGTTGGAGCAGTTGCCGACGGCACTGTCGCCGGCAACTGCGATGCCACCTGCAGGCCGCTGACCCGCCCTCGCACCTGATAAGCGGATGGCTTGGCGAGCGGTCCCTGCCAGCTGGCATCGATGCGCTCGACCAGCCCGTGCGGGGCATAAGTTGCAAGCGCGTCGTGGGCGGTCTGACCCAGCGGCAGCCGGCTGGCGATCTGCGCCAGCGCGGCGAGGTCGAGCCGATCGGCCCGAAGCGCCGTGCGCTCGGCGGCGCGATCAGTTTGCGGTGTGTGCTGGAACCACAGGTTGCCGCCTGGCCAATGGCTGCCGTCGACCTTGTCGAATTCCAGACGGGTGGTGGAAAATTCCAGCGTCCCCCCGGTCTGCTTGCCCGCGATCCGGCCCTGCACGTTGCGCAGCGCCAGCGGCTCCAGCTTGTCGCCCAGCAGAACGTCGACCTGGGCGAGCGCCAGATCGGCGGCGCCGCCGGCAGGTTCTCCTGCAACGATGTCGGCCCAGACCCTCAAGGCGCCGTTGCCCTGGCGCACTTTGCGTTCGTCGAGTGTCACGTAGCTCCCCAGGCGGGAAACGTCGATCTGTGGCAGATCGGCATACAGCGTGCCGTTCCACGTTTGCCAGTTGCCGCGACGCACCGAGAGCAGCGGCTGGCGAAATTGCCCGCTCAGTGTGAATCGTTCCCCCCAACCGGCGGGCGGCGTGGCGTCCAGGCGCAACGCATGCTGGCGGCCACTGTTGCGCGCAATGAACCGCACGCCGGTCAGCAACAGCGGCTCGGCGTGTCGCAATTCGTCGGTCCACCGCACCGCACCGCCTTCAATGACGAACTCGCGCTGCGAAAAGAACCAGTCCAGGGCGTCCTTGCCTGCAGAGCCGGCCGACAGGTCCTGCGAGATGTCGAGACCGGCAATATGCAGCTTGCCAGACGCGTCACGCCGGATGTCGAGTGCCGGGCCGTCGAGATAGAGTTGTTCGAAACCGAGGCGCCAGAGAGACCGTGGCGACACACTCGCCACGATCCGCTTCAATCGCAATGCCTCGCGCTGCCGAGGGTCGTACAGGACCACGTCGTGCAGTTCCAGCGTGGGGAATAAACCGGCCGATTCTGCGGTGATCGACCCGATGCGCACCGATATCCCGAGGACCTTGCTGGCCTGTGATTCCAGCGCCCCACGGTAATCGCCGATTCGCGGCACAATCCAGACATGTAGGACCAACACTGACAGCACGACAAAAAGCCATGCGGCAAATAACAGGCCCAAAAGCCAGCGTGCAGTCACAGCGGTGATTTTGAGCAGACGTGAAGGGGGAGACGTCGTGTCGTTCATTGAGGATCGCGCTGGAACGGGAATTATCACCGCCAGCCAGAAAACAGTTGGCGCTCCGCGCGCCTTTTATTCACGTTTTGTGCAACGGTTGCGCCGCCGATATGCGGGCGAATTGCATTTGCTTGCGCCCGGCGCGCCGGTGCGCGAACACATGGTCGCCACTTACGCTGCACTGCAAGCCCGGGGCGACAATGCTGCCGATGCCTTGCGCATCGTGCGTCAGCTGGTCATGGAGCGCCTCGTCACGATCGATTGCGAGCAGCAGGCACCGCTGGGCCATGTGACGCGGGCGGTCACGGAGCTGGCAGAGTTTGCCCTCGACACCGCCTGCTGCGAAGCCAGCGCCGAACTGGACGCATTGCACGGTGCGCCCATCGGTGCCAACGGCCAGCCGGCCCGCCTGTGGGTGGTCGGCATGGGCAAGTTGGGCGCCCGAGAGCTCAACGTGTCGAGCGACATCGACCTGATCTACGTCTATGACCAGGATGGCGACACGTCCGGTAACGCGACCGGCCACGGCAAGCTGTCGAACCAGGAGTATTTCGGGCGCATGGTCAAACGCCTGTACGCGCTGATCGGCGACATCACCGAGCATGGCTTCGTGTTTCGCGTCGACCTGGCATTGCGGCCCAACGGGAACTCGGGTCCGACCGCGGTATCGCTCGACGCGCTGGAAGAATACTTCCAGGTGCAGGGCCGTGAATGGGAGCGTTTTGCCTGGCTCAAGAGCCGGGTGGTCGCACCACTGGCATGCATTGCCGACCGTTCGGCACAGGCCATGCGCTCGGTCATCCTGCCTTTCGTCTTTCGCAAGTACCTCGACTACAACGTCTTCGACGCGTTGCGTGTGCTGCATCGCCAGATCCGTAACCAGGCCGCGCGCCGCAGTGCCGGGCGACCGGAGCGCGCCAACGATGTCAAGCTGTCGCGTGGCGGTATCCGCGAAATCGAGTTCACCGTGCAGCTGCTGCAGGTGGTGCGCGGCGGTCAGTTTCCGGAACTGCGCACACGCCCCACGCTCGACGCATTGCAGCGCCTGGCGCAAGCCGGACTGATGCAGGCAGCCGCAGCCGATGCGCTGGCCGAAGCCTATGTTTTCCTGCGCCGCGTCGAACATCGCATCCAGTACCTGGACGACCAGCAGACGCATGTGTTGCCGGTCAACGACGACGACCTGCACTGGATTGCCGACACGATGGGCTATTCCGGTTGTCGCCCCTTCCTGACGCAATTGGACCTGCACCGGGAGCTCGTGGCGCAGGAGTTCGACAAGCTGCTCGGTGGCAGTGCGCCATGTGCCGGTCGGTGCAACGGCAAGTGCACCCCGGCAGCCCTGCTGGAGATGGCCGATCTGCTGGCGCATCTGCCGCCTGCATTCGCTGCCCGCATCAAGCAGTGGGTCGATCATCCGCGCGTGACCGCGCTGCGTGAGGAAACGCAAGCCCGCCTGCGCACGCTGGTGCAACGCACCGGCGAATGGCTGCACGAGCCCGATGGCGATGCGCCCGGCCAGACCACCGATCACATCCAGGCCGCATTGCGCTGGGCCGACTGGATCGAGTCGCTGCTGCGGCGCGAAAGCTATATCGCCCTGCTGGTGGAACGCCCGGCGGTCCAGCGACGCTTGCTGCGCGTCCTGGGGTCTGCCAAGTGGCCGGCGCGCTACCTGCTGCAGCATCCCGGCGTGATCGACGAACTGGCGAACGACGACATGCTGGTCGGCCGCTTTCTGGCGCCCGACTTCGAGCGCGAACTCGAAGCGCGCCGCACCTCGCTCAAGCGGACCGGTGAGGCTGATGAAGAAGCGATGCTGAACCTGTTGCGCCGCGCCCACCATGCCGAAGTATTTCGCACGCTGGCGCGCGATGTCGATGGTCGCATCACGGTCGAACAGGTGGCGGACGACCTGAGCGCGCTGGCCGATGCCGTGCTGCGCGTCACGGCACGCTGGTGCTGGCCGCTGGTGCGCAACCACCATCGCCCGATGCCGCAAGTCGGCATCATCTGCTACGGCAAGCTGGGGGGCAAGGAACTGGGCTACGG
>JANXSS010000163.1 GCA_025356535.1 Herminiimonas sp. | reverse complement strand
GCCGGAGACAAACGTGAACACTACCCATCATGCGCACTGGCCGGCCGGCCTGCCCTTCGACCTGACCGCACCGCAGACCAGCGTCTATGAAAACCTCGAGATTTCGGCGCGCCGCTATCCGGACAAGGTCGCCATCATCTTCTACGACTCGGTGCTGACCTATGCACAGCTGCATGCGCAGGTGCTGACGCTGGCCGGCTACCTGCAGCACGACTGCGGCGTCGCGCGCGGCGACCGGGTCCTGCTGAACATGCAGAACAGTCCGCAGTTCGTCATCGCCTTCTATGCGATCCTGCGCGCCGACGCCATGGTGGTGCCGATCAATCCGATGCTCATGACCGAAGAGCTGCGCCACTATGTCGACGACAGCGGCGCCACCGTTGCCATCACCTCGCAGGAAATTTTCCCGAAGCTCGCGCCCCTGATCGGGCACGGCCTGCGCCAGGCAATCGTTGCCACCTATGCCGACGTCCTCGACGCACCGACCACGCTGACGGTGCCCGACTTCATCCGGGCGCCGCGCAACGTGCCGCAGCAGGCCGGCGTCGTTGCCTGGAACGATGCCATGGCAGCGGCGCGCACGCCGCTGCCGCATCGGGCCGGCGCCGCCGACCTTGCCGCCATGCCCTATACATCGGGCACCACCGGCAAGCCCAAGGGCTGCATCCACACCCATCGCTCGCTGATGTTTACCGCCGTTGCCAGCCCGTGCTGGTCGGTGGCCGTCGTGCCCGACAGCGTCACCTTCGCGGTGCTGCCGTTCTTCCATGTCACGGGCATGCAGGTGAGCATGAATGCGCCGCTTTTCGCCGGCGGCGCGATCGTGATCCTGCCGCGCTGGGACCGCGACGTGGCCGGCCAGCTCATCACCCGGTATGCAGTGTCGGCCTGGACCAGCATACCGACGATGATGATCGATTTTCTTTCCAATCCGCGCCTGGCCGAATACGACATCTCCAGCCTGCGCCGGGTCTCGGGCGGCGGCGCGGCGATGCCGGCGGCGATCGCACAGAAACTGCTGGATTTGACCGGCCTCGAATACATGGAGGGCTACGGCCTGTCGGAGACCATGGCCGCGACCCACACCAATCCGCCGCAGCGGCTCAAAAAACAGTGCCTGGGCATTCCGGTCTTCAATGTCGATTCGCGCATCATCGATCCGGTCACGCTGGCGCAGTTGCCGCCGAACGAGACCGGCGAGATCGTCATGGCCGGGCCGCAGGTATTCGAAGGCTACTGGAACGATCCGGTCAAGACCGCCGAAGCCTTCGTCGAACTCGACGGCAAGCGCTTCTTCCGCTCCGGCGACCTGGGCTACATGGATGAAGAAGGCTTCTTCTTCTTCACCGATCGTCTCAAGCGCATGATCAACGCCAGCGGCTTCAAGGTCTGGCCGGCCGAAGTCGAGTCGATGATGTACCAGCATCCGGCCATCCAGGAATGCTGCATCATCGCCTCGCGCGATCCGTACCGGGGCGAGACCGTCAAGGCAATCGTGGTCCGGAAACCCGGCGTCGAAGTCACCGCCGACCAGATCATGCTGTGGGCGCACGACACGATGGCCGCCTACAAGGTGCCGAAACTGGTGGAGTTCGTCGATGTCCTGCCGAAGTCGGCAACCGGCAAGGTGATGTGGCGCGCCCTGCAGGAAAAGGAGCTGGCGAAGTCGTGATGCAATGTCCTGATGCATGGTCCCGATACAGCGTCGTGATCCGATGACGATCGTTCTGTCGACCTTGAACGCCCGCTATGCGCATGCCTCGCTCGGCCTGCGCTACCTGCTGGCCAACATGGACGACCTGCAGCCGCAGACGCGCCTGGTCGAGTTCGTCATCGGCGCGCGCACCGCCGACATGGTCGAGAAGCTGCTCGCGCATGCGCCGCGCATCATCGGCTTTGGCGTCTACATCTGGAACGTCGATGAAACCACGCGCCTGGTGGCGATGTTGAAGCGCGTCGCGCCGCAGGTGAAGATCATCCTCGGCGGCCCGGAAGTCTCGCACGAGAGCAGCGCGCAGCCGATCGTGGCGCTGGCCGATTATTTGATAACCGGCTGGGGCGACATCAGCTTCGCCCAGTTGTGCCGGCAGATCCTCGATGGCCCGCAGCCGCTGATGAAGGTGCACGCCGGCCTGCAGCCGCCGCTGGCCGACATCGCGCTGCCCTACCGGCTCTACAGCGACACCGACATCGCCCAGCGCACGCTGTATGTGGAAGCCTCGCGCGGCTGTCCGTTCAAGTGCGAATTCTGCCTCTCGGCGCTCGACAAGACCGCCTGGCCGTTCGAGGCCGAACGTTTCCTGGTCGAGCTCGAAGCGCTGCATGCGCGCGGCGCGCGGCGCTTCAAGTTCGTCGACCGCACCTTCAACCTGAACATCAAGACCAGCCTGAAGCTGATGGAATTTTTCCTCGACAAGCTGGCGGCGCATCCGGACGATCCGGTCTATGCGCATTTCGAGGTGGTGCCGGACCATTTGCCCGACGCATTGAAGGCGGCGATTGCGCGCTTTCCCGCCGGCACGCTACAGTTCGAGATCGGCATCCAGAGCTTCAATCCCGCGGTGCAGGCGCTGGTGAGCCGGCGCCAGGACAACGACAAGGCTGCCGACAACATCCGCTGGCTGATTGCGCACTCGCAGGCGCATCTGCACGTGGACCTGATCGCCGGCCTGCCCGGTGAAGACATCGCCAGTTTTGCGCGCGGCTTCGACCGCCTGGTGGCGCTGGCGCCGCACGAGATCCAGTTCGGCATTTTGAAGCGGCTGCGCGGCACGCCCATCATTCGCCATACCGAAGTGCATGGCCTGGTGTTCGACGACCACGCGCCCTACACCATCCTGGCCACCCGCCTGATCGATTTTCACGACATGCAGCGCCTGGTGCGGTTTGCCCGCTACTGGGATCTGGTGGCGAACTCGGGACGCTTTGCCCATACCCTGCCGCTGATTCTGGGCACCATGCCGTTCGCCCGGTTCATGGAGCTGTCGGACTGGCTGTATGCGCAGACCGATGCCACCCACCGCATCGCGCTGGAGCGCCTGGCAGCGCTGGTGCTGCAATGGCTGACCGGGCGCGGCGAGGATCTGCAAGGCATCACGCAAGCCATGGCAGCCGACTTTGCGGCGCAGCCCTCACGCCTGCAGAAACAGGCGCATGTCGCAGCAAAGAACGCCGCCGACAGGACGCATGCCGGGCAGGCCGCGCAAACGCCGCCGGCCGCCTTGCCGCAGCGGCAGGCGCGGCATCTTGCCGCGTCGTAGAACAGGTCGGGACATGGTGCGTGCGTCATGCGGGATCATTCTAGGTTGAAACATGCACGCCGCGCGCCCGCAGTTGCGCGATCCTTGCGGCACTGATCTGGTGGCAGCCGGACAAGGACAGCGATTTGAGGGAATGCATCCGGTCCAGATTTTCCAGTCCGGCGTCGGTGAGGCGGTCGCACCCTGAAAGACACAGGCGCTCCATCTGCCGCATGTTGCGCAGATTCGCCAGTCCTGCATCGGTGACCTGCGCACATTGGCCGAGGTCAAGCGCGCGCAACTGCTGCATGCCTTGCAGATGGCCTGTACCGCAGTCGCCGATATTGGGGCAACCATGAAGATTCAACGACACCATCTGCGTCAGGCCTTCGAGATGCTGCAGTCCTTTGTCGGTAATCTGCGGGGAGCTGTGCAGGTCGAGTTCCTGCAAGGTCTTGATCGGCTCCAGATGCGCTAGCCCCGTGTCGGTAAGCTGGTCCCACTGTGAAATGTCGAGCGTACGCAATTGCGTCATGCCCTGCAGATGTACCAGACCGGCTTCGTCGATCCGCTTGAGGTTACTGAGGCGCAGGCACTGCATCTGCGTCAGATCTTTCAGCCTTGCCAGGCCGATTTCCGTCATGTTGCCAAAGCTCGACAGCGTCAATGCCTGCAATGCCTTCATCCGGGCGATGTGGATCATGCCGTCGTCGGTAATATTCTTGGAGGAATAAAGATTCAACGACTGCATCTGCCGCATGTCAGCCAGGTGCGCCAGGCCCGCATCCGTGATGGCGCTGCAGCCGTGCAGGCTCAGTGACTTCATCTGATGCATTCGTTTCAGATGCGCCAGCCCGCGATCCGAAATCGTCCAGCAAAAATCCAGGGACAGCGCCTGCATCCGGTTCATGCCGGCAAGATACGCCAATCCGGCGTCGGTTATTGTCATGAAGCCGCCGAGATCGAGCGACTGCA
>JANXSS010000101.1 GCA_025356535.1 Herminiimonas sp. | reverse complement strand
GATCGGTCTCGAAACACACACGCAGCTGACGACCGCCTCGAAGATCTTCAGCGGCGCCGCGATCCAGTTCGGCGCCGCCCCCAATACCCAGGCCTGCCCGGTCGACCTGGCGTTGCCGGGCGTGCTGCCGGTGATGAACCGTGGCGCGGTGGAAAAGGCGATCCAGTTCGGCCTGGCGATCGGCGCGACGATCGCCGGCGAGTCGATCTTCGCCCGCAAGAACTACTTCTATCCGGACCTGCCCAAGGGCTACCAGATCAGCCAGTATGAAATCCCGGTGGTGCAGGGCGGGGTCGTGAGTTTCGCCATGGAGCGCGACGGCAAGACCGAAGTGCGCAGCGTGCAGCTGACGCGCGCCCACCTGGAAGAAGACGCCGGCAAGTCGCTGCACGAGGATTACCAGGGCATGACCGGCATCGATCTCAATCGCGCCGGCACGCCGCTGCTGGAAATCGTCACCGAACCCGACATGCGCAGCGCCGCCGAAGCGGTGGCCTATGCCAAGGCATTGCATTCGCTGGTGACCTGGCTGGGCATCTGCGACGGCAACATGCAGGAAGGATCGTTCCGCTGCGATGCCAATGTCTCGGTGCGCCCGGTCGGTCAGGCCGCCTACGGCACCCGCTGCGAGGTCAAGAACCTGAACTCGTTTCGCTTCCTCGAAGAAGCCATCAATTACGAAGTGCGCCGCCAGATCGAACTGATCGAGGATGGCGGCCGGGTGGTGCAGGAAACCCGCCTGTACGACCCGGACAAGCGCGAAACCCGCTCGATGCGCAGCAAGGAAGATGCGCAGGACTACCGCTATTTTCCCGACCCGGACCTGCCGCCGCTGGTCATCGGCGCCGACTGGATCGCCCGCGTGCGCGCGGCCATGCCGGAGTTGCCGGGTGCGATGCGCGAGCGCTTCGTGCGCGACTTCGGCCTGTCGGAATACGACGCCGCGGTGCTGACCCAATCGAAGGCGCAGGCAACCTACTTCGAAGCGCTGGTAACCGCAGCCGGCCCGGCCCACGCGAAGCTGGCCGCGAACTGGATCATGGGCGATGTGGCGTCGGCCCTGAAGCGCGCCGGCATCGAGATCGATACCGTGCCGGTGGCCGCGCCGCAGCTGGCATTGCTGCTGGCCCGGATTGCCGACGGCACGATTTCCAACAAGATCGCCAGGGAAATCTTCGGCGTCATGTGGGATGCGCCCGGCGCGTCGGCGACACAGGTCGACGAGATCATCGATGCGCGCGGCCTGCGCCAGATCTCCGACGCCGGCGCGCTGGAAAAGATCGTCGACGACGTGCTCGCTGCGAATGAAAAGTCCGTTGCGGAATTTCGCAGCGGTAAAGAGAAGGCGTTCAATGCCTTGATCGGTCAGGCAATGAAGGCCAGCAAGGGCAAGGCCAATCCGGCGCAACTGACCGAGCTTCTGACGCGCAAGCTGGCCGGCTAGAAAATCGACGCTGGCTTTACTGCGCGGTCCTGAGCTCGCGGAAGCGCTTCAGTGCCAGGTCGAACCTGGCGTGCGTGCGCGCGATTTCGGCGGTGCGCTGGGTGATCGAGGCCTGGCGGGATTCGACTGCGCGGGTGGCGTTTTCCAGATGGCGACGATCGGCCCCTGCCGCACCCGGCTTGCCGGTGGCCGCAACTGCCTGCGCCGACTTCATGTCCTTGCTTTCGAGGGCAACCGCATTGGTGTCGATCTTCATCTGGTCGTTCAGCAGGTCGACCGCCCGCCTGCGCGCCAGCGCGATGTCGTCTTCATTGCGGTAGCGTGTCGTCAGGGCATTGTCGTAGAGGCGCTGCTCGTCGGCGGCTGCCTTGTCGATGCGACGTTTCTCTTCGAGCGCATCGCGCGTGCGCTTCTGTTCGGGCGTCAGCGGCGCGGCGATTTCACGACGGGTGATGCCGTTCGCATCGAGCTGGCGCATCGGCCGGTCGGCACATTCCGGGATCGGCCGGTCGGCCGTGATGGTGCGACCGCTGCTGTCCTTGCAGATGTAGATTTCGGCAAGCGCAGAGGATGGCGCCGCCAGCAGCAGGGCGAGGCAGGCCAGCCAATGCGGCTGCCTCGGCACTGGCCGCTGCCCCGCGTCGCGCGGCGACACGGGCACGGGGTGGTGGCGCATCAGGCCACCCCGTAGCGGCTGCGATAGGCGGCAATCGCCGCCCTTGCCTCGCCGGTTGCCGCACCACCGCCAGTACCCATGAAGCCGAGCAGGTCGTCGAGGCTGGCAATCGGGATGACCGGCATGCCGAAGCTCTTGCTCACTTCCTGCACCGCCGAGCCGGCCGACAGCGCGTCGTCCGGTCCCGAGCGTTCCATCCGGTCGAGCGCGATCATGACGGCCGCAGGCGTGGCGCCGGCGGCGCGAATCATGTCCACCGATTCGCGCACCGAGGTGCCGGCCGAGAT
>JANXSS010000091.1 GCA_025356535.1 Herminiimonas sp. | reverse complement strand
CCAGCAAGGTCTTGCCGGTACCAGGAGGGCCGACCATCAGCACGCCACGCGGGATGCGGCCACCCAGTTTCTGGAACCGGGTCGGGTCCTTCAGGAAGTCGTCCAGTTCGGAGACTTCTTCCTTGGCTTCGTCGCAACCAGCGACGTCGGCGAAGGTCACGTTGTTGTTGGTGTCGTCCAGCATGCGCGCCTTGCTCTTGCCGAACGAGAACGCACCGCCGCGCCCACCGCCCTGCATCTGGCGCATGAAGAATACCCAGACACCGATCAACAGCAGCATCGGGAACCAGGAGATGAACACCTGCGACAGGAACGACTGTTCTTCCGGCTGCCGCACGTCGAACTTGACGCCGTTGGCGATCAGGTCACCGATCAGGCCACGGTCCAGGTACGTGATGGCGGTCTTGATCTTCTTGCCGTCCTGGGTCGTGGCGACGATGCTGCGGTCCTCGATCGTTGCATCCTTGATACGCTTGGATTTGACTTCGTCGAGAAAATCGGAATAGGCAACCGCCTGGGCGCCGGAGGCAATGCCGCGCCCGTCGAACTGCTTGAAGACGGTAAACAGCACCAGTGCGATGACTACCCAGATGGCAGCCTTGGAAAACATGTTATTCACTTGGACTCCTTAAGCACGGCACGCGCCGGACATGCAACTGCTGGCCTGCGCTGCGACTGCCTGCATGGTACGCAACGGACCATACCGCCGCGTCGCCTCGTCGCGATTCTAACCGGTATGGCACATGCCTGCCTGACTTGATATCGGCCTGGCACCATTGAAAATCAAGGGTATGCAGAATGAAAGCGCAGACGAAAAGCCCGATCAGACCGAATTTCTCAGAATTTTACCCAAAAGGAATATTTCTGACGACTTGTCCTTGCTGGCCTTTGGCTTTTTCGACGAAACGACCTTGAATTCCTGTTTGAATTTTTCCACAATCTGGCTGTAACCCTGCCCGTTGAAGCATTTGACGAGCAATGCACCCGAAGGTTTCATGTGCTGTTGAGCAAATTCAACAGCCAGGTCGATGATGTGTTCCATGCGGGCAGCATCGGCGGTTGCGATGCCGGACAGGTTCGGCGCCATGTCGGACAACACCAGGTCGACCTTTCTGCCTTCGAGCAGGACTTCGAGCTGGCGCAGCACCCGCTGCTCGCGAAAATCGCCCTGGATGAAATGGACGTCGGCAATCGGCTCCATCGGCAGCATGTCCAGGCCGACGATGAGGCCGTCGATGCCGCCACCGGCCTTGCCGGCCAGCTTGTTGCGCGCGTACTGCGACCAGCTGCCGGGCGTGGAACCGAGGTCGATGATGATCTGGCCCGGCTTGATGAGCTTTTCGCTTTCGTCGATTTCCTTGAGCTTGTAGACGGCGCGCGCCCGGTACCCTTCCTTCTGCGCCAGCTTTACATAGGGGTCGTTGATGTGATCGTGCAGCCAGTTTTTGTTTAATTTGTTCTTTGCCATTCGCGTAGAATACCGTCTTTCAAGAAATCTTTAAGTTGAAACTCATGGTTAAATTAAGTCCGGTCGAGCGCGCAGCACTGCGCGCAGATGCCCACGCACTCAATCCGGTGGTCATGATCGGCGAAGCCGGCCTGACCGCAGGCGTGCTCAAGGAAATCGATGCCAGCCTCGACTCCCACGGCCTGATCAAGATTCGCGTCTTCGGCGACGACCGCGAAGCCCGCGCGACGATGTATGCGACGATCTGCGACCAGCTCGGCGCGGCGCCCGTGCAGCAGATCGGCAAGCTGCTGGTGATCTACCGGACCAAGGCCGAAGAAGTCAAGGAACGCAGCGGCACCTCGGGCCGTGGCATGCGTGAAGTCACCATCGTCAAGCCGAGTCCGAGCGGCACCAAGCGTCCGTCGGTGACCAAGGTGATGGTCAAGGGCAATGAACGCGTGACACAGGGCGGCAACGTCAAGCGCGCGAAACCGCGCCAGACCAGCCCGAAGAAATCCGCCCTGGGCAAGTAGGCGCGCTTCGGCGCCAGTTACCCGTTGCGGACCTACCGCAGCTTCAAGATCAGCGCCACGCCAAGCAGGCTTTGCAGCAGATAAATGCCGCTTGCCGCGCCATGCAGCAGGCCGAAGTACAGGCGCGCGTCGCCTGCCATCGCGCGTCCTGCGGCTGCTTCCCGGATCGCTGCCATGAACGGCTGCAATCCGAAATAGCCCACCAGGGTGCACAGCGCCATCGCAATGACCAGTCGCAGCGGCGACCAGCGTGCCATCCATCCCGCCGCCTGGCCTGCCATGTCGCCGGCGCCCCACCGGCTTGACGGCATGCGCAGCAGCAGCAGGAGCGTCGCCGCGCAGGCAAGCGACAGCCACGCCTCGACCCGGAACACGCTGCCGGCAATCGTGCCGGCCAGTGCGCGGTCGGCCAGCGTGGCAAACAGCGTCGGCGCCACCAGGTAGCCGACCGTCCACAGGCTGCCCACCCACAAGGTGGCAACCAGCAGACCCAGGCGTCGCAACTTGGCCAATCAGATGTATTTCACATCCAGCACTTCATATTCATGCAGGCCGGCCGGCGCCTCGACGGTTACGACGTCGCCGGCAAACTTGCCGATCAGGGCGCGGGCGATCGGCGAGGTGATCGACACCTTGCGCTCCTTCAGATCGGCTTCGTCGGTGCCGACGATCTGGTAGGTGACTTTTTCGCCGGACTCCAGGTCTTCGAGGTGGACGGTCGCGGCGAAGGTGATGCGGCCGTCGGCTTCCAGCGTGGTCGGGTCGATGATCTGCGCGGCGCCGAGCTTGCCCTCGAGGTCGGCGATGCGGCCTTCGATGAAGCTCTGGCGCTCCTTGGCCGCATCGTAGTCGGCATTTTCGGAGAGGTCGCCGTGGGCGCGTGCTTCTGCAATGGCGCTGATGACTGCGGGACGTTCTTTGGTCTTCAGGCGATGCAGTTCATCCTTCATCAGTTGTGCACCGTATTTTGTAAGAGGAACTGAGCTCATGATCTTTCGCTTTTAAAAAATGAAAACCACAGAGGCCGCAGCGAGGTTCCGGTAAAGGACGTTCGATGCGACCCCTGTGGTACGGCGTGCCGCCGAATGTTCCGGCGCACAGCGGTGTGTGACTGTCGGGTCAGTGTAAGGTCTTATGCAGCCCTTGTAAATCGTAGACCTGCAGCGTATCGAGATGGGCCATGCCTTCGACCGCGGCTTCTGCGCCGGCAATGGTGGTGTAGGTGGTGACCCGTGCGGCCAGCGCCGAGATGCGGATGGCGCGCGAGTCGACGATGGCGCTGCGTTTTTCTTCCACCGTGTTGATCACGAGCGCGATCTCCTGATTCTTGATCATGTCGACCACGTGCGGCCTGCCCTCTGCCACCTTGTTGACCGTTTTCACCGCAATGCCGGC
>JANXSS010000038.1 GCA_025356535.1 Herminiimonas sp. | reverse complement strand
TTTGGCAATACAACGGATGCTGCACTGGTCATCACGCATGGCCATAACAACGGCCCGGTCCTGGGGCGTCAGGTGAATATAGGTTCTTGGCATTGCAGCACCTTACAGGAGAAGGTGTTGCACTTGATTCTTGAGATCGCCCTCTTATAAAACCCTTCATGGCGCCTCGGCGCCCATAGTCGCCTCTGAATTTCTTGATTTCTCCCGCGGCCATCGCATTGAGTCGAGCATCGACCAGTCGCATTGTGGCGTCTAAAGAATCCAGGTTCCCTTGGGCCGCTGCTAGGTCTGAACGGAGTCTCTCCAGATTTTGTTCTATGCGGGCGATGTCGCCAGCAACGGTAGCCCGCTGGACCAGGAGCCACTTTACGTGTGAAGGGGTAACGGTTCGCAATTTCGGCAGTCATTTGTTGAACATACCGAAGTGAAGCGAGCCTTTCTACGTCGTTTTTGTGTTGCAGGGCAGCATAAATGAGTGATTTGGTGTCAATTGGGCCAACTGCTTATTAACACCCGTTCACCGGAGGGTTGACGGGGAGTCGGTCAGTACCTGATGGTTTTCGTTCAGCGCAATGCCTGCGCCGCCGAACGCCTTGCTTTGCAAAAGCAGTTTCCCGGTAGTGGCAAGCTGCGCAAAAGGCAGACGCAGCTTGGGATAGGCAATGCTGAGCACGCTGAGTCCAAAACATGGGTCTTCGATCCAGCCTTTCAGCTCCGGGTCGGTCAGCAACGGCGCCTGGTACGCCGCTTCATGTTCCTGCAGTAACTGTGGCAATTTTTGCAAGGGTGCGCTCGCATGCCAGCGTTGATCGCCATTTTCGTCCGAGTGGTCGCAGCCGTCGCCGACACAGGTTGAACCGGTGTAGTCGATATGCTTCGCCGTGCCGCTTGACTGGATGCATTCATTGTCCGTACGGCATTGAATGCCGCTGCCGATGATGCTCTCTTCCACATTGGTAATGCCGCAAAAAAGGGTCTGCAGTACCACGGCAGCGCGCTGCGCGGCCGGGCAGTGCGCTTCGAAGCCTTTGCGCATGGCCTGGCACAATGAAAGCGGCCCCGTCACCACCGGCGTACCGAGCATCAACAGGACTTTTTCATCCTCGGTCGCCGCGTCGACCAGATGCTGGCCACCGCTCTCGTCAAAGTCGCCCAGCAGCACGGTCACCGGTTCATTGGACACGGGATATCCCTGGAAAGTCTGCTGCATGTCCGGTAAAAGCCCGTTGGGCATGCGTCCGGCCGTTTCGAAATAATCGGTTGCAAGGGCCTGCAGCAGCGGCGCCAGGCTTGCGGACCGGCTGTCACCCTGCCCGCATGCGTCGATAATGCCGGTCAACAGTGCTTCCCGCTCGGCAAGGAAATTGCCGAAGCGCTCATGATCGAGCGTCAACGGCATGCCACGCTCGCCGCGTTGAGCGCCGGTCACCGCGTCGGCTTCGACGATGTGGTAGTTGAGCATGATGGTCCTGAGTACTTCTTCCAATGCCGCCCGGCTATTGTTGTCCATTTGCTGCAGCGGTTGGTCCGGCGCACCCCTCGTCAGTACGTCGATGTCATTTAGCTGGGGCGCAATCGACAGAAAGCTGACTTTTCGATCAAGTACGTGGGAATGCCCGTAATCAGTCGCTTCTTCCTCCTGATCCTCACTCATGCAGTGCATGTTTAGTTTGCGGAAAAGCTGCTTCTGATAAAAATTGCTGACATTGCTGAGCGCTTGCTGGGCCGCCCGGTGGCGCGGGCCATGGGCGCCACGCCGGCTCATCTGCGCCGTCGTCACCGCGTTTGCGGCGATCCAGTTTTCCCGGACGCGGGTCATGATGGCGGTGCGCGGTGAGTTTCCGGGAGCAAGCGGTTGATTGCTGCGCGACACAATGCCAGTGCTTTCATGCCGGTCCCCCGCATTATCGGCCGATGAACCCGGGTCGACAGCAATACGTGGCAAGCAAACTGAGAAGAGATTACCCATGACGCTTTCCGAAAATATCAAGTAATAAAAGTTTGATCAGAAATTAAGTGTCATGTTTTTTACGGATATCAGAATTGCGTATTCGCAATAAAATAGATCATGATCCAGGCAATCGACGTCACGAAGCCGTCGGCCGGGCGCGATGCGCGGAGTGTTCCGGGTGCATGACAGATGCGGGCAGGAATTCTGCCGAGTCCGCCATGCCGAGTTCAGGTCGAGCGGGTAACTCTTGGCTATTCGGCAAGCAGCAGAAAAACCGTCGGCCGGCGCTGGAAATCCGGTGCTTTTCCAGCCGCCAGCGCCTGCTTCCACTGACCGGCCGTGCGCGTGACGATGGCCTCCGAGGCGAGTGTCAGATCGGTCGCCACGCATACCAGCGTCCTTGCCTGGCACTCGCTTGCCAGGGCGCCCAGCATGGCGGCATTCCGGTACGGGGTTTCGATGAAGAGCTGCGTCTGCTTCTCGGCGCGCGAGCGCAATTCCAGTTCGCGTATGCGTCTGGCGCGCAGGGCGGCGTCGACCGGCAGGTAGCCGTTGAAGGCAAAGCTCTGGCCGTTCAGGCCGCTTGCCATGACAGCGAGCAGCAGCGACGACGGTCCGATGAGCGGCCTGACGGTTACGCCATGCTGATGCGCCAGGCGCACCAGGTTTGCACCGGGGTCGGCAACCGCCGGCACGCCCGCCTCGGAAATCAGGCCTGCATCTTCGCCCGCAAGAAGCGGTGCCAATAAGCCGGCCAGTGCCGCAGCAGGCGTGTTGACATTGAGTTCGCTGATGCGCACTTCCTGCAGCGGTCGTGACAGGGCATGACGTGCGCCGACGAGTTTGAGAAACGCCCGTGTCGTTCTTGCATTTTCGGCAATGAAATAGCCGAGGCTGGCGGTGCGCTGCTGCACCTGCTCGGGAATGATGTGCTGCAGCATCTCGGCGTCGGCAGCATCGGCCGCTCCGAGCGTGTTCGGGATCAGGTAAAGGACGCCGGTCATGCCGGCACGCCAGCGAAAAATTGCATGCCGGCGGTCATCAGCATGTCGCACAGTGCGATCAGCGGCAAGCCGGTCAGGGCAGTGGGATCGGTCGATTCGCAGGCGGCAATCAATGCGATGCCCAAGCCCTCATTCTTGGCGCTGCCGGCGCAGTCATAGGGTTGCTCGATGCGCAAGTATGCGTCGAGCAAGGCATCGGGCAGGTTGCGAAACGTCACTGCGGTCTGGATGTTTGCAAGCTGGATCGCCTGTGCCGCCGCCGGCCTGGTGTCGTACAGGCACAGTGCGGTATGAAAGATGACGCGCCTGCCG
Source organism: Herminiimonas sp. (assembly GCA_025356535.1). Lineage (GTDB taxonomy): Bacteria > Pseudomonadota > Gammaproteobacteria > Burkholderiales > Burkholderiaceae_D > JANXSS01. Next base: position 608 of record JANXSS010000038.1, on the reverse strand, counting down.
CGCATCGCCTGCAATTGCGCCAGTGCCTTTTCGTGGGTACCGGGCTTGCCGATCTGCTGGCCGTCAAGGGTCGCGACCTGGTCGGATCCGATCACCAAGGCGTGCGGAAAGGCCGCTGCCACTGCGACCGCTTTTTCCTGCGCCAGGCGGATTGCGGTTTCCTGCGGCGCCTCCGCCGCATGCGGCTGCTCGTCGATGTCGGGCGCTGCGACCGCGAACGGCAGGCGCAGACGCGCCAGGAGCTGGCGACGGTAGGTTGAACCCGATGCCAGTATCAGGCGCGGTGCGGTGTATTGAGAAATCATCGGCTGTGCAAATCCACTCTAAGGCTTTGACCGGTAAGGAAAAAGTCTGTTATTATCGCAGGTTTTCCGGAGCCGACTCGTACCATGAAGCCAGTTGCCATCGACCCATTCGATTTTGGACGCGGCAAGGAACGGCGCGACGGCGAGGTCGCCGTTTCGCAGTTGCCGAGGCTGGCACGCGAATGCGTTGACACCAGCGGCATGTTGCGATGGGAAATTGCCGGCGGCACCCACGCGAGCGGCCATCCGCAACTCGCCATGCAGGTCACCGGTGATGTGCAGCTGGTTTGCCAGCGTTGCCTG
>JANXSS010000031.1 GCA_025356535.1 Herminiimonas sp. | reverse complement strand
CCGCGCCGCATGTCGCCGGCCACGAAGACCTTGTCGACCGAGGTCTTGTAGCAGCCTTCGCCATCGGTCGTGGCGCGCGCATTGCCACGGGCATCCTTTTCGACACCGAAGGCGTCCAGCACCTGGGCCACCGGCGAGACGAAACCCATCGCCAGCAGAACCAGGTCGGCCTTCATCTCGAATTCGGAATCCGGCACTTCCTGCATCTTGCCGTCCTTCCATTCGACCCGGGCGGCGATCAGTTTCTCGACCTTGCCGCCTTTTCCTTCGAGCCGCTTGGTGGCGACCGCCCAGTCGCGCTCGCAGCCTTCTTCATGCGAAGACGAGGTGCGCAGCTTGGTCGGCCAGTACGGCCAGACCAGCGGCTTGTTCTCGACTTCGGGCGGCTGCGGCATCAGTTCGAACTGGGCAACGGAGGCGGCGCCATGGCGGTTGGAGGTGCCGACGCAGTCGGACCCGGTGTCGCCGCCGCCGATGACCACCACATGCTTGCCGCCGGCCAGGATCTGGTCCTTGACCTTGTCGCCGGCGTCGACCTTGTTTTGCAACGGCAGGAAGTCCATGGCGAAATGCACGCCCTTCAGGTCGCGTCCCGGCACCGGCAGGTCGCGCGGCACTTCGGCGCCGCCGGCCATCACCACCGCGTCGAAGTCGCCGGCCAATTGCTGCGGCGAGATCGTCTCCTTCGCCCAGTTGTTCACATTCGCCGGAAAATCCTTGCCGACCATGACGCCGGTGCGAAAGACCACGCCTTCGGCTTCCATCTGCGCCACGCGCCGGTCGATGTGGGTCTTTTCCATCTTGAAGTCGGGTATGCCGTAGCGCAGCAGGCCGCCGATGCGGTCGCTCTTTTCGAATACCGTCACGTCATGTCCCACGCGCGCGAGCTGCTGGGCGACCGCCATGCCGGCAGGTCCCGAGCCGACCACGGCAACCTTCTTGCCGGTCTTCGCCTTTGCCGGCTGCGGCACCACCCAGCCGTTTTCCCAACCCTTGTCGATGATGAAATGCTCGATCGACTTGATGCCGACCGCATCGCTGTTGATGCCGAGGGTACAGGCGCTCTCGCAGGGCGCCGGGCAGATGCGGCCGGTGAACTCCGGGAAATTGTTGGTCGAATGCAGGTTGTCGAGCGCCTGCCTGTAATCGGCGTTGTAGACCAGGTCGTTCCAGTCCGGAATGATGTTGTTGACCGGGCAGGCGGAATTACAGAACGGTATGCCGCAATCCATGCAGCGCGCGCCCTGCACCTTCGCATCCGCGTCGGTCAAGTGCAGCAAAAATTCCTTGTAGTGCCTGGTGCGCGACTGCGGCGCTTCGCTCGCCTCCTTGAGGCGCTGGAATTCCATGAAGCCGGTGATTTTTCCCATGATGTCCTTGATGTTGTTTTTGTCAGCAGCCGATAGGCTAGATGGCGACGGTTTCCTTGACCGATACCGGCGCATGCAGCTCCGAGAGCGCGCGCTTGTATTCGGTCGGGAAGACCTTGACGAACTTGCTGCGCGCAGTCGCCCAGTCGTCCAGCAAAAAGCGTGCACGGGTGCTGCCGGTGTGCTTGAAGTGCCGTTCGATCAAGCCCTTCAGGATCGCTTCATCGCTCTGGCTGGCGCCGCCACGTACCGCGCTGTGCCATTGGCTGCGCTGGGTGCCGGCTTCCTGCTGCGCCTGGCTGTGCACCCGCTCCAGTGCCACCATCGCCATGTTGCACTTGCCGGCGAAATCCTCTTGCGGATCGTAGACATACGCGATGCCGCCCGACATGCCGGCAGCGAAATTGCGGCCGGTCTCGCCGAGCACCACCACGGTGCCGCCGGTCATGTATTCGCAACCGTGGTCGCCGGTGCCTTCGACGACCGCGATCGCGCCGGAATTGCGCACCGCAAAACGTTCGCCGGCCACGCCATTGAAGAAGGCTTCACCGGAAATCGCGCCGTACAGAACCGTGTTGCCGACGATGATGTTGTCGACCGCCCAGCCGCGGAATTCGGTATTGGGCCGCACGATGATGCGTCCGCCCGACAATCCCTTGCCGACATAGTCGTTGCCTTCGCCGACCAGGTCGAGCGTGATGCCGTGCGCCAGAAACGCGCCGGCCGACTGCCCCGCCGTGCCCTGCAATTGAATGTGGATGGTGTCGTCCGGCAGGCCGTCGTGACCATAGCGTTTCGCCACTTCGCCGGAGAGCATGGTGCCGACCGTGCGGTTGACGTTTTTCACCGGCGAGATGAAGGAGACCCGTTCGCCTTTTTCCAGCGCAGCGCGGGCCTGGGCGATCAGCTTGTGGTCGAGCGCCTTGGCCAGGCCGTGATCCTGCTCCTCGACCTGGAAACGCGGCTCGTCGGCCGGCATGTCGGGCTGGTGGAAGATGCGGCTGAAGTCCAGCCCCTTTGCCTTCCAGTGCGAGACCGCCTTCGACTTGTCGAGCAGGTCGACCCGGCCCACCAGTTCGTTGTAGGTGCGAATGCCCAGTTGCGCCATGATCTGGCGGGCCTCTTCGGCCACGAAAAAGAAGAAATTCACGACATGCTCCGGCTTGCCGGCGAATTTCGCCCGCAGCACCGGGTCCTGGGTTGCCACGCCCACCGGGCAGGTATTCAAGTGACATTTGCGCATCATGATGCAGCCTTCGACCACCAGCGGCGCGGTCGCAAAACCGACTTCGTCGGCACCGAGCAGCGCGGCGATCACCACGTCGCGCCCGGTCTTGATCTGGCCGTCGGCCTGCACGCGGATGCGGCTCCTCAGACGGTTCAGCACCAGGGTCTGCTGGGTTTCCGACAGGCCGAGTTCCCACGGCGTGCCGGCATGCTTGACCGACGAGAGCGGCGAAGCGCCGGTGCCGCCGTCGTGACCGGCGATCACCACATGGTCCGACTTGGCCTTGGCCACGCCGGCGGCGACCGTGCCGACGCCGACTTCGGAGACCAGTTTCACGGAAATCGATGCCTTCGGATTGGCGTTCTTCAAGTCATGGATCAGCTGCGCCAGGTCCTCGATCGAATAGATGTCGTGATGCGGCGGCGGCGAGATCAGGCCCACGCCCGGCACCGAGAAACGCAGCTTCGCGATGTATTCGGAAACCTTGTGGCCGGGCAGCTGGCCGCCCTCGCCGGGTTTTGCACCCTGCGCCATCTTGATCTGGATCTGGTCGGCCGAGACCAGGTAATCGGCGGTCACACCGAAGCGGCCCGAGGCGACCTGCTTGATCTTCGAGCGCAGCGAATCACCGGCCTGCAGCGGAATGTCGACCACGACGTTTTCGGCGCCGATGATGGACGCCATGGTGTCGCCCTGCTTGATCGGAATGCCTTTCAGTTCCTGGCGATAGCGGTTCTCGTCCTCGCCGCCTTCGCCGGTGTTGGACTTGCCGCCGATGCGGTTCATGGCGATTGCCAGCGTCGCATGCGCTTCGGTCGAGATGGAACCCAATGACATGGCGCCGGTGGCAAACCGCTTGACGATTTCCTTGGCCGGTTCGACTTCGTCAAGCGGAATCGCCGCTTTCGGGTCGAGCCGGAATTCGAACAGCCCGCGCAGGGTCATGTGGCGCTTGGACTGATCGTTGATGATCTGCGCGTACTCTTTATAGGTGTTGAAATTGTTGGCGCGCGCTGCATGCTGCAGCTTTGCAATCGCGTCGGGTGTCCACATGTGGTCTTCGCCGCGCACGCGGAACGCGTATTCGCCACCGGCGTCGAGCGCATTGGCCAGCACCGGATCGTCGGAAAACGCCGCCGCATGCAATCGCAATGCTTCTTCGGCGACCTCGAAGACACCGATGCCTTCGACGTTCGACGCCGTGCCCTTGAAATACTTGTCGATCAGGCCGCGATTCAAACCGATCGCCTCGAAGATCTGCGCGCCGCAATACGACATGTAGGTCGAGATGCCCATCTTCGACATCACCTTCATGAGACCCTTGCCGACCGCCTTCTGGAAGTTGGCGATCGCCTTTTCCGGCGACAGCTCGCCCGGCAGCCCTTTTGCAAGCTGCGCCAGGGTATCCATCGCCAGGTTCGGATGGATCGCTTCGGCGCCGTAGCCGGCCAGGAGCGCAAAATGATGCGTCTCGCGCGCCGAACCGGTTTCGACGACGATGCCGGCGGAGGTGCGCAGGCCCTTGCTGACCAGGTGCAGGTGGATGGCCGATGTGGCCAGCAATGCCGGAATGGCGACCTGCTCGGCATCCATCTTGCGGTCGGAAATGATCAGGATGTTGTGGCCCGAGCGCACGGCGTCGACGGCTTTCGCGCACAGGGATGCGAGGCGCGCCTCGATGCCTTCCTTGCCCCAGGCGACCGGGTAACAGATGTTGAGTTCATGCGACTTGAACTTGCCGCCGGTGTGGGCGCTGATGTTGCGCAGCTTCGCGATGTCGGCGTAGTCAAGGATCGGCTGCGAGACTTCCAGGCGCATCGGCGGATTGATGTTGTTGGTGTCGAGCAGGTTCGGCTTCGGGCCGATGAACGAGACCAAGGACATCACCATCGCTTCGCGGATCGGATCGATCGGCGGATTGGTGACCTGCGCAAAGAGCTGCTTGAAGTAGTGGTACAGCGTCTTGTCCTTGTTGGACATGACGGCCAGGGGTGAGTCGTTGCCCATCGAGCCGGTGGCTTCCTCGGCATTGGCCGCCATCGGCGACATCAGGAACTTCAGGTCTTCCTGGGTGTAGCCGAAGACCTGCTGGCGGTCCAGCAGCGGCACCGTCGGCGCGGCCTCGACCGGTTCGGCTGCGAGGGCGCCGAGCTTGATGCGCACCGAGGCGATCCACTGCTTGTAGGGCTTGGCATTGGCGTAGGTGTCCTTCAATTCCTTGTCGTCGATGATGCGACCGGCATCGAGATCGATCAGGAACATCTTGCCGGGTTGCAGGCGCCACTTCTGGATGATCTTCGACTCCGGTATCGGCAGGACACCCGATTCGGAGGCCATCACCACCAGGTCGTCGTCGGTGACGATGTAGCGCGCCGGGCGCAGGCCGTTGCGATCGAGCGTGCCGCCGATGTGGCGGCCGTCGGTAAACGCCATGGCGGCCGGGCCGTCCCACGGCTCCATCATCGCCGCATGGTATTCGTAGAAGGCGCGGCGGTTGTCGTCCATCAGGGTATGGTTTTCCCAGGCTTCGGGAATCATCATCATCATCGCCTGGGCAATCGGGTAGCCCGCCATCAGCAGGAGTTCCAGCGCATTGTCGAAGCAGGCGGTGTCGGACTGGCCTTCGTAAATCAGCGGAAAGAGCTTCTGCAGATCGTCGCCGAGCACCGCCGACTTCATCACGCCTTCGCGCGCGCGCATCCAGTTGAAATTGCCCTTGACGGTATTGATCTCGCCGTTGTGCGCCAGCAGGCGATACGGATGGGCCAGCGGCCATTCGGGGAAGGTGTTGGTCGAAAAACGCTGATGCACCAGCGCCAGCGCCGAGATGCAGCGCGGGTCCTGCAGGTCCTTGTAGTACACGCCGACCTGGTCGGCCAGCAGCAAGCCCTTGTAGACCACGGTGCGCGCCGACATCGACGGCACGAAAAATTCCTTGCCGTGCAAAAGATTCAGCGCCTGGATCGCATGGCCGGAAGACTTGCGGATCACGTACAGTTTGCGCTCCAGCGCATCGGTGACCATGATGTCCTGGCCGCGGCCGATGAAGACCTGGCGGATCACCGGCTCCTTGGCGCGCACGGTGGGCGACATCGGCATGTCCAGATCGATCGGCACGTTGCGCCAGCCCAGCAGCACCTGGCCTTCGGCCTGCACCGCCCGCTCGATCTCCTGCTCGCAGGCGATGCGGGACGCATGTTCCTTCGGCAGGAACACCATGCCCACGCCGAATTCGCCCGGCGGCGGCAGCACCA
>JANXSS010000023.1 GCA_025356535.1 Herminiimonas sp. | reverse complement strand
ATGCAGGTACAGTCGTGGTAACTACGCGACCAAATCCTCACAATTGCCGTGCGATGCAAACATCGCGGCGCGGCTTGTCCCGATTGCGAGATGTTCAGCAAGCGTGTCCATGGAACCTATGGGCGGCAGATTCATGACTTGCCATGCCATGGCTATCGCGTTCGCCTGCATGCCACGGTGCGGCGGTTTCGCTGCGCCAATCCTGTCTGCGATCGGCAAACCTTCGCAGAACCCTTGCCCATGGTCATGCAGTACCAGCGTCGCAGCCAGCGCCTCCAGAAAGTGCATGCGCAGGTCGGTCTCGCACTCGGCGGGCTGCCTTCGGCCCGGCTTTTATGCCATCTGGGAATGCAGGTCAGCGGCGACACGATCCTGCGTACGCTCAGTCGTACGATGGCTGGCTTCGAGGCATCTCATCCAGTTAAGGCGCCTGCAGAGATTGGCATTGACGACTGGGCATATCGGCGAGGACATCGCTTTGGAACGATTGTCGTCGATCTTGAACGCCGCATACCAATCGAGCTGTTGCCCGATGCGGGCGGCCACCCAGACTCGAACGCATCGACCAACGCAAGGTGGCCGGCATCTCGCAGATTTCGGAGGACAAGTGGCGCATCGAGCAATTGCATGTCACAGGTCTTTACCAGGACTACCTGGCGAAACTGCACCGGATCGAGGGCGATATCCTGCGCTACAGCCTGGCGCTGCCGCTGGCGACCCAGCGGGCGAACGACTACCAGGCGCTGCTGGAAGACCATGATGTCGCCCATCACGCGTGGCTTGAGAAGGAGCAGGCACGGGTCGACCTGGCGGGCCAGCTGGCCGATGCCAAAAACCAGCGCGCCGCCCTGATCGCGGAAACGAAGCGCCTGGCATACGACCAGCTGACGGAGGCAACCAAGGCCGCCGCGGCGTCCGGCCAGGATGCCCGGCGCTCCGATGCCCGCAGCAAGCTCATGACACTGACCGCACCGGTCGATGGCACGGTACAACAGCTCACGGTCCACACGGTCGGCGGCGTCGTGCCGGTGGCGCAGCCCCTGATGCAGATCGTGCCCGATCAAGGCGTGGTGGAAGTCGAAGCCGTCCTGGAAAACAAGGATGTCGGTTTCGTGCAGGAAGGGCAGGCCGCTGAGGTCAAGATCGATGCATTCGACTTCGGCAAGTACGGCACGATTCCGGCGACCGTGACCCATGTTTCGCGCGACGCCATCCAGGATGAAAAGAAAGGGTTGATCTACACCGCCAAGGTAGCGCTGGCAAAGTCGGCGATCACGGTTGAAGGCAAACCGATGCCGCTGTCGGCCGGCATGTCGGTCAACGTCGAGATCAAGACAGGGGACCGGCGCATCATCGAGTATGTCCTGTCGCCGTTGATACAGCACCAGCGGGAGGCATTGCATGAGCGCTGATCAAAACCAGGCAAGCGGATCGACCCGGGCACGCGCATGCGCATGCGCAGCCATGCTGATGCTGGTCCTTGCAGGCGGCATGCCTGGGCAATCGCAGGCAATGATTCACGACGCCAACCTGCAAAAAACGCTGACGGCAACGATTCAAGCCTATTTCGATGCGCAAAGCGCCCGTGCCGTCCTGGCGGCCAAGGTCGACAGCGAGCGGATCGCCAGGGAGACAATGGCGAGTGCCACCCGCCGCGAGGCCTCGGGAACCGTTGCCAGGAGCGACACCCTGCAGGCGACCACGGCACTGGCGCGGGCGTCGCTGGAGCTGCACCGTGCCGATGGCAGTTATCGCAAGGCGGTGTCGGTGCTGTTGTATGCAATGGGCCTGCCCGCTGAATCGGTCATTCACTTGCCCGAGGAAGCGTCAACGGAAAACAGTCTTCCCGAGATCGAAAGAATGTTGGCCGTGCAAGGCACGCAACTGCAGCAGCAATTGCGCCAGGCCCGACTCGCGCATCCGGCAATCCTGGCGGCCCGCGAACAATGGCGCGCGGCGCAAAGCCGCGTCACCGCATCTCAAGCCGAAGGCATGCCACCCATCGATTTCTCCGCCAATTATTACCAGAACGCCTATCCGGGGCAGGGCCTGTCGGCCACCCGCTCGCGCATCAATACCGTCGGCATTGCCATCACCATTCCGGTCTTCGACGGGTTCTCGCGCAACTACAAGATCGGGCGAGCCCGGGCGCAGGCCGAGCAGCGTGAACAGGAACTGACGGACACTCAAAACACTGTCCTGACGGAAGTCGTCAAAGCGCATGCCGACGCCCTGTCATCGACCGAAAACCTTCGGGCGTCGGAGGCATTGCTGACTGCGGCAACACAATCGCTGGCGGTGTCGCAGCGCAAATACGGCAAGGGTGCAGCCGACATACTGGAAGTCCTGACGACGCAGGCATCGCTGGCGGATGCTACGCAGGAACGGATTCGCTGCCTGGCCGAATGGCGCTCGGCGCGCCTGCGGTTGATTGCCAGTATCGGGGCGCTGGGTACGCAGTCCGTCAGGAGTATGCAAGCGCAGTAACGCGACAGCCCTCAAAGCGTCGGCACCTTGGTAATGCGTTGAGTTTTGCGGTGGCAGCAATATGAATGGGTTCTACAGATCAAATTCGCGGACGGAAAATTTATGCGAAGTACCAACGCTATCGCGTCGAAAACCGATTGCACCAGACTGAAGGTGCAGTGACGCCATTCCCAGTACTATTCAGCGCGGTTCATACCGGTGTGTGCATACGGCACTGACGATAAGCTGTTTTAAGCGAGAAGCTGCGCAGGCGTCCAATGAATTTCGAAAAGAACTACTTAATCCTTGCCCACGACATGACAATTGCCAGCGTGCCAGATTTGTCTGAGTCCGAAGCGCCGCCCATCGATCCCGGCGACGCGCTGGGCGCCCGATGAGTCCTTGGCCTTTTCTGCCGCACGGCGCGCACCCTGACGTTCTGCCTTTGTTGATTGCCCGCGCACTGCGGGCTTTCGCAGACGGCTATGTCGCAGTTCTCCTGCCTGTTTATCTCATCGCCTTGGGACTTGGCACTTGGGAAGTAGGTGTCCTTGCTACTGCCACTTTGCTCGGGTCCGCACTTTCCACCCTTGCCATCGGCGCGTGGGGGCACCGCGTTCATCATGGTCGATTGCTGCTCGGCGCGGCGCTGCTGATGTGTACGACAGGCTTCGCGTTTGCTGCGAGCTCGACCTTCTGGCCTTTGCTGGTCGTCGCTTTTGTCGGAACACTTAACCCAAGTGCAGGGGACGTTAGCCTTTTTCTTCCACTGGAACACTCGCGTATCGCCGAGGCTGCGGATGGCGACGCCCGTACGGTGCTATTTGCACGATACAGCCTGATGGGCTCACTTCTTTCCGCATTTGGCGCACTGGCTGCAGCTCTTCCGGATTTTCTGACCAGGTGGACCGGCATCGCACCGCTTGATGCGTTACGCAGCATGTTTGTTCTCTACGGATGCATTGGCCTCGGGGTGTGGGGGCTCTTCCGGCGACTGCCCGCACCTCACGAGGAAGCACCAAGACCTCCGGCACCGCTCGGTGCTTCCCGAAAAATCGTTATCCGGCTGGCGGTGCTCTTTTCTGTAGACTCGTTTGCAGGCGGTCTGGTGGTCAACGCCTTGCTGGCCCTTTGGCTATTCAAGCGGTTTGACATGTCAGTTGTCTCAGCAGGTCAATTTTTTTTCTGGTCTGGACTCTGTTCCGCCACCTCTCAACTTGCCGCGCCGCGACTTGCCAAACGCATAGGGCTGCTCAATACGATGGTGTTCACGCATATCCCCGCGAGTCTTTGCCTGATCGCGGCGGCTGTGGTTCCGAATCTCCATGCAGCGCTGGCTTTGCTGATCGTGCGCTCGCTACTCTCGCAAATGGACGTACCTGCTCGAAGCGCTTTCGTGATGGCGGTTGTCACGCCTGAAGAGCGTGCCGCGGCAGCGAGCTTCACTCTCGTTCCCAAAAGCCTGGCTTCGGCTGCCGCTCCCATCATTGGTGGCACCCTCTTTGCAGCAGGTATGCTCGCCACGCCATTGGTCGCGTGCGGCGCGCTCAAAATCATGTATGACCTTGCACTCTGGCGATCGTTTCGAAAACACTGACCGCTTATTGTCGTCAGCAGCCGTGCAGCCCGACTTAGTTGGCAAGTCGCACTGAAGAGCCAGGTTTTCGTCACCCGTTAATGTCGAGCATGGCCAATCTCCTTTTGATTTTCGGTCATCTTGCGAACATTAATCGTTAGGGAAGCGCTGATCAATGCACGATTTCTGGTTCGTTCCTGATTTTTCGGCGTTGAAAGTCGGCACATTGCGGACTTGGTCCGACCGAGGCTCAAAAATGAACGTTTTAGAGCCGAATTGGCCCTGTCTTGTATGCC
>JANXSS010000021.1 GCA_025356535.1 Herminiimonas sp. | reverse complement strand
GGCATACAAGACAGGGCCAATTCGGCTCTAAAACGTTCATTTTTGAGCCTCGGTCGGACCAAGTCCGCAATGTGCCGACTTTCAACGCCGAAAAATCAGGAACGAACCAGAAATCGTGCATTGATCAGCGCTTCCCTAACGCTGCATCGCTTCCCAGACCTTCTGCAGCCGCTTGACCGACACCGGCATGGGCGTGCGCAGTTCCTGCGCAAACAGCGAGACCCGCAACTCTTCGAGCAGCCAGCGGAATTCCGCAAGCTTCGGATCGGCATTGCGCGCGCCCTGGCGGTCGGCCTGCGCCCGCTGGAACGGCACCGCAACCTGGGCGAATTCAGCCATCAGGCGCGGATCGCGGGCCGGGTCGCTGCGCAGCTTTTCCAGCCGCACGCCGATTGCCTTCAGATAGCGCGGAAAATGCGTCAGGTTGGCGTGGTCGGTGTCGGCGATGAAGCGCTTGCCCACCAGTGCCCGCACTTGCGCCTCGATGTCGGCAATCGCCTGCGGATGCCCCTTTGCCGTCTGCAGTCTTTTCGGCAGGCCGTGAAACTCGACCAGGATCAGCGCTGCCATGCGGGCAATCTCGTTGACCAGAAGACCCAGGCGCGACTTGCCCTGCTCCTTGCGCTGCTCGAATTCGGCGGCAGTGCGCGGCAGCGGCGCCTGCATGCAGGCGCGCTCCACGCCGGCGGCGATGATCTGGTCGCGCAGTTCTTCCTGCGAGCCCAGCGGCATGAACTGCATGCCCATCTGCTGCAGGCCGGGTATGTTCTTCTCCAAATACTTCAGCTGATCCTTCAGCTGCAGCGCCAGCAGCCGGCGCAGGCCGACATGATGGATGCGCGCCGCCTCGGTCGGATCGTCAAACACTTCCAGGTCGCAATGCGTGCCCTTGTCGACCAGCGCCGGAAAGCCGATCATGGTCTGGCGTCCCTGCTGGATCTCAAGCAGTTCGGGCAGTTCTCCGAACGACCAGGACGTCAGGTTCTGATACTGGCCCGGTTGCGCGGCACCCGGCGCTGCGCTGGCCGTGGCGCGCGGCGGCACGCCCGCGCGGGCGGCAACAGCGGCCGGTCTCGCTGCGCCGGCGCCGCCGGCAGCAGCACTGTCGGCGGCGCCGTCGACCGGCGCAATCGCCGTCTGCTCGGCCAGCCGTTGAAAGCTCTCCCGCGCCTGCACGCCGAACTGCGCCTGCAGCGCCGCCAGGTTGCGGCCCATTTCCAGCTGGCGGCCATGCTCGTCGACGATCTTGAAATTCATCCAGTGATGCGCCGGCAGCGTCTCCGCCTTGAAGTCGGTGGTGCGCACGGCAAGCTGGGTCTGGGCGCGGATGTCGGCAATGATGGCGTCGATCAGGCTGCCGTGGCCGAACGCGTTGCGGGCATGGATCCGCTCGCAGAAACCGGCCGAATAATCCGGCAGCGGCACGCAGTGGCGGCGCAGCTTCTGCGGCAGCGACTTGATCAGCAGGTGGACTTTTTCCTTCAGCATGCCCGGCACCAGCCAGTCGCAGCGGTCGGCCGAGACCTGGTTCAGTGCAAACAGCGGCAGCGCAAGCGTGACCCCGTCGCGCGGCGCACCGGGCTCGAAATGATAGGTCAGGCCCATCTCGATGCCGGCCATGCGCGTCACCTTCGGGAACAGGTCGGTGGTGACACCGGCGGCTTCATGCCGCATCAGCTCGTCGCGGTTCAGGTACAGGATCTTCGGGTCGGCGGCGCTGGCGTCCTTGATCCATTTTTCGAAGGCGATGCCGTTGTTGACATGCGCCGGCAGCGCCTGGTCGTAGAAGGCGGCGATCAGTTCGTCGTCGACCAGCACATCCATGCGGCGCGACTTGTGCTCGAGGTTTTCGATCTCGCCGATCAGCTTCTGGTTGTGCGCAAAAAACGGCGCGCGGGTGTTGAATTCGCCACCCACCAGCGCGTCGCGGATGAAGATCTCGCGCGCCTCGACCGGATTGACCACGCCGTAATGGATGCGCCGCTGGCTGTAGACCACCAGGCCATAGAGCGTGGCCCGCTCGAAGGCGGAGACCTGCGCCATGGTCTTTTCCCAGCGCGGCTCGCCGAAGGATTTTTTCAACAGGTGGCCGCCGACCTTTTCCAGCCATTCCGGCTGGATCTGCGCAACCGTCCTTGCATACAGCCGCGTGGTGTCGATCAACTCGGCCGCCATGATCCACTTGCCGGCCTTTTTCGCCAGATGCGAGCCGGGCCAGACATGGAACTTGATGCCGCGCGCACCCAGGTAATGCGTGTCGTCGTCGGCCTTGAAGCCGATGTTGCCCAGCAGGCCGGTCAACAGCGCCGTGTGCAGGTTGTCGTAGGTCGCCGGCGCTTCGTTCAGGCGCCAGCCCTGCTCGCGCACGATCGTCAGCAACTGCGAATGGACGTCGCGCCACTCGCGCAGGCGCAGCTGCGACAGGAAATTGGCGCGGCAGTTTTCCTGCAGGAGCTTGTTCGATTTCTTGTGCGCGATGGCGTCCTCGAACCAGGCCCAGATCTTCAGGTAACTGAGGAATTCGGACTTGTCGTCGGCGAATTTCTTGTGCGCCAGGTCCGCTGCGGCCTGCGCTTCCAGCGGCCGGTCGCGCGGGTCCTGGACCGACACCGCGGCGGCGATGATCAGCATTTCGGTCAGGCAGACGTTGTCGAGCGCGGCCAGGATCATGCGGCCCACGCGCGGGTCGAGCGGCAGTTTGGCGAGTTGCCGGCCCGTTGCCGTGAGTCGATTATCGTCGTCGACGGCGCCCAGTTCCTGCAAGAGTTGATAGCCGTCGGCAATCGCCCGGCCCGGCGGCGGCTCGATGAAGGGGAAGGTCTCGACGTCGGCCAGGTGCAGCGACTTCATGCGCAGGATCACCGAGGCCAGCGACGAGCGCAGGATTTCCGGCTCGGTGAATTTCGGCCGCTGCAGGTAGTCGGCTTCGTCGTAGAGCCGGATGCACACGCCCGCCGCCACCCGGCCGCAGCGCCCGGCACGCTGGTTGGCGGCCGACTGCGCGATCGCCTCGATCTGCAGCTGCTCGACCTTGTTGCGATAGCTGTAGCGCTTCACGCGTGCCAGGCCGGCATCGACCACGCAGCGGATGCCCGGGACCGTGAGCGAAGTCTCGGCGACGTTGGTGGCCAAGACGATGCGGCGCGCATTCGAAATCTTGAAGACGCGTTCCTGCTCCTGGGCCGACAGGCGGGCAAACAGCGGCAGGATTTCCACATGCGGCGGATGATGCTTGCGCAGCGCCTCGGCAGTGTCGCGGATCTCGCGCTCGCCCGGCAAAAACACCAGCACGTCGCCGCTGCCGATGCGGCAGAGTTCATCGACGGCGTCGGTGACCGCATCCATCAGGTCGCGCTGGCCGCGCTCGCGCTGCGCCTGCTGCGAGCGGCCGTCGCGGCGCTGATTGTCGGGGCTTGCTCCGGCTGGCGCGCCGGATGCATTCGGCTTGGCAGCGGTGGCATCGAAATTTTCCACCGGCCGGTAGCGGATTTCGACCGGATACAGCCGGCCCGAGACTTCGATCACCGGCGCCGGTTTCTTGTCGCTGCCGAAATGCCGCGCGAAGCGGTCGGCGTCGATCGTGGCCGATGTGATGATGATCTTCAGGTCGGGCCGGCGCGGCAGCAACTGCTTGAGATACCCCAGCAAAAAATCGATGTTCAGGCTGCGCTCGTGGGCCTCGTCGATGATGATGGTGTCGTACTGTTTCAAGAGCGGATCGGTCTGGGTTTCCGCCAGCAGGATGCCGTCGGTCATCAGCTTGATCCAGGCGCCGCGCGTCAGGGTGTCGGTAAAGCGCACCTTGAAGCCGACATGTTCGCCCAGGGGCGAACCGAGTTCCTGGGCGATGCGCTTTGCCGTCGAGGAGGCGGCGATGCGGCGCGGCTGGGTGTGGCCGATCAGCCCTTTCGTGCCGCGTCCGAGTTCGAGACAGATCTTCGGCAGCTGCGTCGTCTTGCCGGAACCGGTCTCGCCGCAGACGATGATGACCTGGTTGGCCATGAGCGCGGCGGCGATGTCGTCGCGGCGGGTGGAGACCGGCAGCTCTTCCGGGAAGACGATCGGCGGCAGCGGATTGCGCAGCGGCGCAGCGGCCGGATCGGACCCGTTCTTGCGCGCGCGCCGGCCCTCCGCTGGCGCGGTGTCACGGGACACGGACGCATGCGGTTGGAGTTGTGGCAATTTTTCTGGAGATTCGGGTACAGACATGGCGGGGCGAATTATAATCTGCGCCATGGAAAATCCGATTGCATTCGTCGACTGGCTGCGTTCCGTCGCGCCGTACATACATGCGTTTCGCGGCAAGACCTTCGTCGTCGCCTTTCCCGGCGAGCTGGTCATGGCCGGCGCCTTGCCGGTGCTGGCGCAGGATCTGTCGCTCTTGCATGCGCTGGGCATCAAGGTGGTCATCGTGCACGGCACCCGGCCGCAGGTCGAGGAACAGCTGGCGCTGCGTCGCGTCAAGCCGCGCTATCACAATGGCGTGCGCATCACCGACGCCGCCGCGCTCGAATGCGCCAAGGAAGCCGCCGGCGAGCTGCGCCTCGACATCGAAGCCGCCTTCAGCCAGGGCTTGCCGAACACGCCGATGGCGCATTCGGCGATTCGCATCATCTCCGGCAATTTCGTCACCGCGCGCCCGGTCGGCGTCATCGACGGCGTCGACCTGGAGCTGACCGGCGTGGCGCGCAAGATCGCCTACGAGACGATCCATCCGATCTTGAACACCGGCGCGCTGGTGCTGCTGTCACCCCTGGGTTTTTCACCGACCGGCGAGATGTTCAACCTGACCATGGAAGACGTGGCGGTGTCGGCGGCCATCGCCCTGCGCGCCGACAAGCTGATCTTCATCACCGAGACCGGCATGATGACCGACGCCGGCGGCACCGACATCCGCGAGCTTTCCGCGCACCAGGCCGAAGCCGTGATCGCCGCGAACTGCCTGCCGCAGGACGCCGCCTTCTATCTGCGCCATGCTGTGAGCGCCTGCAACGGCGGCGTCGCCCGGGCCCACATCGTGCCGTTTGCAACCGATGGCTCGGCGCTGCTGGAGCTGTTCACGCACGACGGCGTCGGCACCATGATTTCATACCAGAACCTGGAGAGCCTGCGCGAAGCCACCATCGAGGATGTCGGCGGCATCCTGAAACTGATCGAGCCGCTCGAAGCCGATGGCACGCTGGTCAAGCGCGGGCGCGAACTGATCGAGCGCGAAATCGAATATTTTTCCGTCATCGAACACGATGGCGTAATCTTCGGCTGCGCCGCGCTCTATCCCTTCCCGTCCGAGAAAATGGCCGAGATGGCCTGCCTGACGGTGACGCCCGACGTGCAGGCGCAGGGCGACGGCGAGCGGCTGTTGAAGAACATGGAAACCCGCGCCCGCGCCGCCGGCTTCACCCGCATCTTCGTGCTGACCACCCGCACGGCGCACTGGTTTCTCAAGCGCGGCTTCCGGCCGGCCAGCGTCGATGATCTGCCCAAGGACCGGCAGCACATGTACAACTGGCAGCGCAAGTCGCAGGTACTGATTAAGAATCTCTAGAATTTTTTAATATCGAAGGAAGCACCATGGCACGCATGATCCATTGCAGCAAACTGAACAAGGAAGCCGAAGGACTCGACTTCGCACCCTACCCCGGCGAACTCGGCAAGCGGATCTATGAATCCGTTTCCAAGGAAGCCTGGGCGGCATGGCTGAAGCACCAGACCATGCTGGTCAACGAGAACCGCCTGAACCTGGCCGACGCCCGCGCCCGCAAGTACCTGGCAACCCAGATGGAAAAGCATTTCTTCGGCGACGGCGCCGATGCGGCACAGGGCTACGTGCCGCCGGTGGACTGATTCAAGTCGTCAGAACGTCAGCGTCCTGACACCCTCGGCGGTGCCCAGCAGGCAGACGTTGGCGCCATGGCGGGCAAACAGGCCGTTGGTGACCACGCCGACGATGTCGTTGATCTGCTGCTCCAGCAGTGCCGGCTCGGCGATCTGCAGGCCGAACAGGTCGATGATCATGCAACCGTTGTCGGTGATCAGCGGCGCACCGTCCTTCATGCGCAGGCGCGGCGTGCCGCCAAGCGCGGCAAGCCTGCGCGCCACGACGGCATGGCCCATCGGTATGACTTCGATCGGCAAGGGAAAGGCGCCCAGGCGCGTCACCAGTTTCGAGCCGTCGGCAATGCAGACGAAACGCTCGGCCACCGATGCGACGATCTTCTCGCGCGTCAGTGCCGCGCCGCCGCCCTTGATCATCGCCCCCTGCGCCGTGATTTCATCGGCGCCGTCGACATAGACCGGCATGGTGTCGATGTCGTTGAGATCGAATACGGCAATGCCGTGACTGCGCAGGCGGGCAGCGGTTGCCTCGGAGGAGGCGACGGCGCCGCGAATGCGGTCCTTGATGGCGGCCAGCGCATCGATGAAGAAGTTGGCGGTCGAGCCGGTGCCTACACCGACGATTTCGCCTTCGACGACGTAATCGAGGGCGGCATGCGCGACTGCCTGTTTCAGTTCGTCCTGTGTCATGTGCGGTGCCTGCAGAATTCGGGTGCGTGCATTCTAACGGATATGCCGGCATTCCCGCCGTCCCGGCGCCGGCTCAGGCCCCCGGCCACGGCTGCATCGGCAGACGAACAGAGCGGTTTTTTTAATGCACCTTGCGCCAGGCACTCGCCGCGGCAGCCAGCGCCGTGATGCGCGCCCAGTCGCCCGCCTTGACCGCATCCCCGGGTGTGAGCCAGGAGCCGCCGACGCAAGCCACATTGGCGCACGCCAGAAAGCCCGGCGCGGTGGCCTCTGAAATGCCGCCGGTGGGACAGAACATGACATCCGGCAGCGGCCCGGCGATTGCATTCAACATGCCGATGCCGCCGGCCGGCACTGCCGGAAACAGCTTAAGTTGCCGGAAACCCGCAGCGCGCGCCGTCATCACTTCGGAAGGCGTCATCACGCCCGGCAGCAGCGGCAGGCCGCTTGTGCGTGCCGCCTTGATCAGCTCGGGCGTGAGGCCCGGCGAGACGCCGAACACCGCACCGGCGTCGCGCGCGGCGGCAAATTCTTCCGGTCGCGTCAGGGTGCCGACGCCGACGATCGCATTCGGCACGGCAGCGATGATGGCGCGGATCGCTGCCAGGCCGTGCGCGGTGCGCAGCGTGACTTCGAGCACCCGGATGCCGCCGGCCACCAGCGCCTGCGCCAGCGGCACGGCATGCGCCAGTTCCTCGATGGCGATCACCGGAATCACCGGCGAGGCGAACATGATGTCGAGCAGTGCGTTGCCTGTGTCGTGTTGGTCGGTCATGCCGGCACCTCCGTTGTTGTATTGACGAGCACGGGCGGCAGGCCGAAGGTGGTCGCACCGTCTTCGGCCGCACTGACCGCATTTCGGAACATGGCAAACAGTTCGCGCCCCATGCCGAGCGTGTTGGCCGACAGGTCGGCGCTCGGCAGCACGCGCGCCGCCCATTCGGCTTCATCGACCAGCGCCATCAGCACGCCCGCCTCGCCGTCGACGCGAATGATGTCGCCGTCGCGCACCCGGCCCAGCGGCCCGCCTGCCAGCACTTCGGGCGATACATGGATCGCCGAGGGCACCTTGCCGGAGGCGCCCGACATGCGGCCGTCGGTCACCAGCGCCACCCGCCGGCCCGCATCCTGCAGGATCGCCAGGGCGGGCGTGAGCGCATGCAGTTCCGGCATGCCGTTTGCCCGCGGCCCCTGAAAGCGCAGGACGGCGACGAAATCGCGGTCGAGCCTGCCGGCCTTGTAGGCATCGTTGAAGGCATCCTGCGATTCGAATACGACCGCCGGCGCCTCGACCACCCGGTGCTCCGGCTTGACCGCGGAAATCTTCATCACCGCGCGCCCCAGGTTGCCCTGCATCAGCCGCAAGCCGCCATCGGCAGAGAAAGGCGCCGCAGCCGTGCGCAGCACCGAGGCATCACCGCTCACAGCGACTGCAGGTCGCCAGACGACCTCGCTGCCGTCAAGAAAAGGCTCGGTCGCATGGCTGCGCAAGCCTTCGCCCATGATGGTGTGGACGTCTTCATGCAGCAGGCCGGCATCGAGCAGTTCGCGGATCACGAAGCCGGTGCCGCCGGCCGCATGGAAATAATTGATGTCGGCTTCGCCGTTCGGATAGATGCGGGTCAACAGCGGCACCACGTCCGACAGCGCATCGAAGTCATCCCAGTCGATGACGATGCCGGCCGCCTTGGCGATCGCCACCAGGTGCAGCGTGTGATTGGTCGAGCCGCCTGTGGCCAGCAGCGCGATGATGCCGTTGACGACCGCCTTTTCATCGACCACGCGACCGACCGGCATGTAGCTTTTTGCCAGCGCCGATATTTCCACTGCGCGGCGGGCAGCAGCAGCCGTCAGGGCGTCGCGCAGCGGCGTGTTGGGCGTGATGAAGGCCG
>JANXSS010000019.1 GCA_025356535.1 Herminiimonas sp. | reverse complement strand
GGCATACAAGACAGGGCCAATTCGGCTCTAAAACGTTCATTTTTGAGCCTCGGTCGGACCAAGTCCGCAATGTGCCGACTTTCAACGCCGAAAAATCAGGAACGAACCAGAAATCGTGCATTGATCAGCGCTTCCTTAGCTTGCGGTTCGTGCGAGATGGAAAAACGCTACGTGCATCTTCAGAAAAGCAAGAAATCGCTTGTCGTTCTAGCTTGATAGAATTTAAGTGTTTCTTTGTCGTTTTTCAAGAATAATTCTGGCGTCGTGGAATTTTTCATCCAATACCATGTAAAGCACTATATAATTCTGCTATTGTATATTTTAATGCAAGATCCCTGGCGGAGCGCTTGTATAATTCTACGAAAGCAGAATTAGAAAGCCAAACATGAAAAAAATAGTACGTACGGATTTTGCGCCGGACCCATTCGTTGCGGCCCCCGATGGCATTGCACGAGCGATCCGGGCTGCTCGCACGCAAGCGAACCTTCGCGTGGCGGATGCGGCAATGCTCTCGGGGGTTGCACTGCAGACGTTTGTTGATATCGAGGCAGGTAGTGCAGGCGTTGGCATCGGAAAAGTGCTGCAGGTTGCAAACGCTTTGGGTGTGAGCTTTTTCGTGATTCCCGCTGCCAAGCGAGACCGCCTCCGACAACAAATAGCCATCGCCATCGACGCCGAATGAACCTGACGATCTGGGTTCAGCAACAACGGATGGGAACATTGTCGTACGACGGCAGCACGGCCCGGTTTGCCTACGCCTATGCACCCGAGTGGCTGACGTGGCGCGACAGGTTTGCCCTGGCTCCCTCGCTGCCGCTCCAGTCCCCCGAACTTGAAACACCTGACCAGCACAGCGCGGCAGTGCGGCAGTTTTTCCAGAACTTGCTCCCTGAAGGCAATGCCCTGGACGACGCGGCATTGGTCAACAAGGTTTCCAAAGCCAATGTCCTTGGCCTTCTCCAGGCCCTTGGCAAGGAAACCAGCGGCGCGTTGCGCATAACCCTGGAGGGAGAGCGTCCCGGCGTTGCCAAAACCGCGCCAAGGCTGCTGCCGCGTCACGAACTATCCGAACGCATTCAGCAGCGGCCAGAGCTGCCCTTTACCGTTTGGGACGGCAAGGTCCGGCTGTCGATTGCAGGGTATCAAGACAAGTTGGCCGTCTATGCGCACGACGGCCACTGGTTTTTGGTCGAAGACCCGGCCCTGGCTTCGACGTTGATATTGAAGCCCGAGCCTGTGTCGAAAAAACTGGCCGCAATGACGACGAATGAACTCATGTGTCTCACGCTTGCACGCAAGGTCGGTCTGGAGGCCGCTGCCGCGTATCTCGAACACGTTCCGGAACCAATTCTCGTCATTGAACGTTTTGACCGGAAGGTGTTGTCCGCCACCGGCGACGCAGTCATCGTGGAGCGGTTGCATTGCATCGACGGCTGCCAGGCGCTGGGGTTGCCTGTCGACTTCAAATATGAGAGGCCTCACGGCAATGGCAAGGATGTGCAACATATACGCGACGGCGCATCGTTGAAGCGATTCTTCAGCCTCATTCAAGACACGTCCAAAGTGCCGCTCACGGCGGCAGCGCAAATGGGGTTCCTGAGGTGGACGATTTTTCAAGTCCTGATCGGCAATACCGACGCGCATGCGAAAAACCTGAGCTTTTTCAGTAGCGTTCGTGGCCTGGAGCTGGCGCCGGCCTACGATCTGGTTTGTGGCCTCGTGTTCGCGCCGGCAGGAATCGAGGATTCGCTTGCAATGGCCATCGGCGACAATTTCGACCCGCTTGCAGTCAGAGCGTACGATTGGGCCCAGATGGCGTCAGACGTCGGACTGGTGCCGCAGCTGGTGGCAAATGAACTCGCACGCCTTGCAAGAGCTTGTTTGAAGGCACTGCCGGAGGTTCTGGACATGCTGGAAAAACAAGGTATCAACCTCGAAATGGCGGGGCGCGTTCAGGGTGTCATAGAACGGCAATGCGCCACTGCAATAACATCGGCGCCCGACATTACAAAAATATTCGGCGCCCACTTCAAACCCGTGAAGTCAAAACGCTGAAAATCCTTCCGCGGCGCACACCGGTCACGATACGCGCCGTGAGACGCGCCGGCGGGTGTTGGTCCGGCGTTCATCCATGCCTTCAGCCAAGCAGCGCAGGCTGGCGTCGGGATGTCGCCAGGCGCCGGCTTGCGGCAGTTGGCGTTGCCGGC
>JANXSS010000474.1 GCA_025356535.1 Herminiimonas sp. | reverse complement strand
TGGCGCAAGCGCAGCCGGCAGCGCGGCCGGTGCTGCAGCGTCCGAGGCGCCGGGCGCAACACCGGAAACCGTGCGTAGCGCCACCGACGCTGCGACAGTGGCCTACACGCAGGCAAACGCTCCCAAGACCTTGGCGGCAATGGCGACGGCTGCCACCGAGCTTGGCAGCTATGTCAACAACCTGGTGCTGGCCAAAGGCGCAACCCATGTAACCGTGGTCAATCTGCCGGATGTCAGCCAGTCGCCTTTCGGCCAGGCGCTCGACCCGGCGACCAGGGCGCTGGTCGCCAACATGGTCACGACCTTCAACGGCACCCTGCAGGCGACGCTCGGCACCAACAACCGCCTGCTGTACGTCGATGCCTATACGACCAGCCGGGCACAGTTCGCCTCGCCGGCGCAGTACGGCCTCAGCAACGTGACCAGGCCTGCCTGCGACCTGTCGCGGGCAAAAAATCTCCTGGGTTCCTCGCTGGTGTGCACCAACGACAACCTGGAAGCCGATGCCAATGCGACCTATGCTTATGCAGACACCGTCCATCCGACACCGTATGGCTATCGCCTGCTGGCCGATCTGGTTGCAGCCGAAATGACAAAACGCGGCTGGCTATAGACAGCCGGCGCGGCTGTGCAAACCGGCGACCTTGTTTCCGGCATGCGCTGCGGCAGGAGCGCCGCAAGGCAGCGGCGGCTGCAAAATGGTGCGACAAACGCCCTTGTCCGCAGCACCTCGATCGCAAGCGCGGTCGCCCGTGGCGCGCTTTCGCCGGCCAATCCTGCGGTAGCGGTAGAATTGCCGTCCTTCCCGCGTACTTCGCGCCGGATCCGATACCCGATAACACAACGGCACCTACAGCGGAGGTTGGCATGGCTTCAGGAAAAATACTGGTGGCACAAGGCGGCGGACCGACTGCGGTGATCAACCAGTCACTGGCTGGCATTGCCCTCGAAGCGCGCCGCTTTCCGGCCATCGAGCGTGTCTACGGCGCCCGCCACGGCGTGCGCGGCATCGTCGATGAAGACTTCGTCGACCTGTCGCTGGAAACCAGCCATAACCTGGAGCAGGTAGCCGGCACGCCGTCGTCGGCGCTCGGCTCGACGCGCGACAAGCCGGACCTGAAATATTGCCAGGAGATCCTGAAGGTATTGCGGGCGCATGAGATCGGCCAGTTTTTCTATATCGGCGGCAACGATTCTTCGGACACGGTGCGCATCCTCAGCAGCCAGGCGCAGCAGGCGGGTTATCCGCTGCGCTGCATCCATGTACCCAAGACCATCGACAACGACCTGGTCGGCAGCGACCACACCCCCGGCTTTCCATCGGCCGCCCGCTTCGTCGCGCAGGCCTTTGTCGGCGCCAACCTCGACAACGCTGCACTGCCCGGCATCTACGTCGGCGTGGTGATGGGTCGCCATGCAGGATTTCTGACTGCGGCTTCGGCGCTCGGCAGGAAGTTCCCGGACGACGGACCGCATCTGATCTATCTGCCGGAACGCACCTTCGACCTGGAGAAATTTCTGGCCGACGTCAAGGCAACCCATGCCCGCCTGGGCCGCTGCGTCATTGCCGTGTCCGAAGGCATTCACGATGCGGCCGGCACGCCGATCGCAAGCCTCCTGACAAAGGACATCGAACACGATGCACATGGCAACGTCCAGCTCTCCGGCAATGGCGCCCTGGCCGACCTGCTGTGCGAGGCGATCAAGGCACGGCTGGGCATCAAGCGGGTGCGCGGCGACACTTTCGGCTATCTGCAGCGCTCCTTCATCGGCTGCGTCTCGGACGTCGATCAGCGTGAAGCCAGGGAGGTCGGCGAAAAAGCCGTACAGTTCGCCATGTGGGGCACGCAGGACGGCTCGGTTGCCATCGAACGATGCGGGTCGTATGCGGTGGACTACCGGCTCCTGAGCCTCGAGACGGTGGCCGGCAAGACGCGCCTGATGGACGAAGCCTTCATCGCCGCCGGCAGCACCGACGTGACCGATGCCTTCATGTTGTACCTGCGTCCGCTGCTCGGCTCGGGCATGCCGGAGCCGTTTCGGCTGCGGCCGAGTCCGGTTGCAAGAATAGGCGCGGGGCCAGGCTGACGGCTGGCAGATTCAGCTCGTTCCTGCCAGCTGCGGCCAGGCTGCGCCGTGCGCACGATACGCAACAAATCAATCAATTAATCCGTTTTCAGGAAACCAACAATGACCGTATTTTCAATGCCTGTGCTCGACGCGACCGTTGTCGTCAACGATATCGAACTGTTCAAGGGCCGCAGTGCTGCCGAACTCTGGGCGCCGCGCCTGGCCGCGGAAATCGAAGCGCCGGTCACCGTCGAGAAAATCCGCAGCGGCTGGGTCCTGTGCGGCAGCGTCGATGGCGACGCCTGCATCTGGGGCATATACGGTCAACGTCTCAAGCGTATTGCGCGTGCCGATCTGGTCTGAGTTGCTTGCAGTCGGGTCCGGCCACAGGTGAAACCGTTCTAGCGAACGCCTTGTGGCCGGCGCTGCACGCCGGCGCAACGCCAGGCGGTGGCATCGAACCGATGCAAATACCGGCGTCAGGCTCCGGCGCGGCCGAACCAAGGCTGGATTACGTGTTCAAATCGCTTCGACGATAACGACCGTCGCCGACGATGTGCCCGCCTGATGCCAGCCGGCGCGTCGCAAAAGGCATCCGGCCTTCAAAGGAGTGCTGATAGTGAATACCACATCATCGGTTCCAGGCAAGTTCGTGCTTGCCATGGTGCTGGGCGCCCTGCTGTCGCCCGGCGCGGCACATGCCCAACTGGGCGACCTGCTCAGGCAGGGAAACAATCGTGGCGGCAGCCTTGGCAACCTCGGCGGCCTTGGCGCGGTGTCGGGTCAATCCCTTGCCAGCGGCAGCATCGGCAACGTCGCGGGGCTGCTCGAGTTCTGCGTCAAGAACAATTATCTGGGCGGCGGCGCTGCTTCGGTCAAGGATGCGCTCATGGGCAAGATCGGTTCGCGCAGCGTGCTCAAGGCCGACAGCAGCTACACCCAGGGCGGCATGGGCATACTGAAAAGCAGCGATGGCCACCAGATCGACCTGAGCGGCGGCGGCCTGAAGGCGCAGGCGACCCGGCAGGTCTGCGACAGCGTGCTGGCGCAGGCAAAGTCGTTTCTGTAGGCGCCGCGATTGGCGCCACTCT
Organism: Herminiimonas sp.; assembly: GCA_025356535.1. Classification (GTDB taxonomy): domain Bacteria; phylum Pseudomonadota; class Gammaproteobacteria; order Burkholderiales; family Burkholderiaceae_D; genus JANXSS01. The sequence continues at coordinate 1,978 of JANXSS010000474.1, read as the reverse complement.
TGCTGCTGGCGTAGCACGGCGACGCCAGCAACCCCGGCTTGCAGACCAATGAGAAGTGGCGCAGCGCCCGTCGCCGGTGCCGGCTTGCCCGATACTCCCCCGTCCCGTACATTTGCCGAAGTTCCCAAGCCTCCTATCTGAACGCATCTCCAGGCATTGCATGACATATGCAATGCCGGTTTTTACGGATTTGATCATGCCTGATGCGCAGGCTCCGTAAGGCACGAACCCTCCCGGCAAAACGTCTATTGATCGTCTGCCGCAACGTGTTTTGCTGCGGTGTCTGCGCCGGGATGCGGTAATTCCGGCGTATGCAAATTGCCTTGCCCGGTAAAAACGATGCATTGCATTCAAGAACACAAGGAGATAGGAAATGGTCTGGCAACAACTGTACGACCCGCTCAACAGCCTCGTATTGTCGACGCTTTCGGCAGGACTGCCGGTCGCCGTGCTGTTGGTGGCCCTGGCGTTCTTTCACATGCGCGCGCATCTGGCCGCCGGGCTGGCGCTGCTGGTAGGCATAGCGGTTGCCGCACTGGTGTTCGGCATGCCGGTGTCGATGGCCGGCAAGGCGGCAGCCTATGGCATTGCCGCCGGCCTGTTTCCCATCGGCTGGATCGTCCTGAACATCATTTTCCTGCACCGCCTGACGACCGAAAACGGTTACTTCAAGGTCTTGCAGAACAGCATAAGCCACATCACCGAGGACCGCCGGCTGCAGCTGCTGCTGGTAGCGTTTTGCTTCGGCGCCTTTTTTGAAGGGGCAGCCGGCTTCGGCACGCCCGTTGCCGTTACCGGTGCGATCCTGATCGGCCTCGGGTTTTCGCCGCTGGCAGCTTCAGGACTGGCACTGATTGCCAATACCGCCCCGGTTGCCTACGGCGCCCTGGGTGCGCCGGTGCTGGCGTTGGCAGCCGTGACCGGACTCGATCTGCTGAGCCTGTCGGCCATGATCGGCCGCCAGCTGCCGTTCTTTTCCGTGATGGTGCCGTTCTGGCTGATCTGGGCCTTCGCCGGCTTCAAGGGCATGCGCGAGATCTGGCCGGCGATCCTGGTGGCCGGCGTCTCGTTTGCCGTGCCGCAGTTCATCGTCTCGAACTATCACGGGCCGTGGCTGGTCGATGTCGTCGCCTCGCTCGTGTCGATGGCCGCGCTCACCTTTTTCCTGAAGGTCTGGCAGCCGGCAAAAATCTGGACCTCGGCCGCACTGGCCAATCATCATGATGACTCCAAGAGCGACATGACGCCGGAGTCACCCGGCGCGGCCGGCACATCGCCCGGCCCCACTGCAGGCGCGACCGGCGCCGCTGCAGTGGCCGGCCTTGGCAACCCTGGCGGCATCAGCGTTGCGCGCGCCTGGATGCCCTGGGTGGTGCTGTCGGTTTTCGTCTTCGTATGGGGCACGCCGGTCTTCAAGAAAATGATCGATGCCGTCTGGGGTTGGACCTACCCGATACCGGGCCTGGACAAGATGATCATGAAAATGCCGCCGGTGGCCAAATCCCCGCTTGCCGAAGCAGCGGTCTTCAATTTCAACGTGCTGTCGATGGCTGGCACCGGCATCTTCGTCGCCGCCCTGCTGGCCGGTTTCCTGATGGGTTATCCGCTGCGTCGCCTGGTTCGCGAGTATTGGGAAACCATCAAGCTGGTACGTTATTCATTGCTGACGATCTGCGCCATGTTCGGCGTGGGCTACCTGACTAAGTACTCCGGGCTGGACGCAACGCTTGGACTGGCGTTCGCGCACACCGGGGTGTTCTATCCGCTGTTTGGCACCATGCTCGGCTGGCTCGGCGTGGCGTTGACAGGGTCGGATACGGCGGCCAATGTCCTGTTCGGCTGTTGACGATTGCCTAGAACTGATCCACTTAAAGCAATAAATTTCATCTAAATTTGACCCACGTGATTGAATCACCTGCTTAATGTTTGAGCAGGGAGACAGGGAGTGATCACAGTGGGCATGTTAGCCAAGATCAGG
>JANXSS010000467.1 GCA_025356535.1 Herminiimonas sp. | reverse complement strand
CGCAGCATGTTGACGTCCTGGCCGGGCTCGAGGATGTTGCGACCGCCGTAGAGGATCTCGCCTTCGGCGCACTGGCCCGGATACAGGTCGTACATGCGGTTGAGGGTACGCAGCAAGGTCGACTTGCCGCAGCCGGAAGGTCCGATGAAGGCAGTGACTTTTTTCTCGTGAATATTGAGGTTGATGTTCTTCAACCCCTGGAATGCGCCATAGAAAAAATTCAGGCCGGAGATGCGGATCGTCGTCGGTATGTCGGCCGGTACCGGTTGCAGGTTGTTCATCGGGTCATGGCAATCGAAAGTGGTCAGTGCTGAATTTTCTGGTTGAACAGGGTGCGCGACAGGATGTTCAGGCCGAGCACGCTGAACGTCACCAGCAGCGCCCCGCCCCAGGCCAGCGAGCGCCAGTTGTCATACGGGCTCATGGCGAACTGGTAGATCACCACCGGCAGGTTGGCCATCGGCGCATTCATGTTGGCGCTGAAGAACTGGTTGTTGAGCGCCGTGAAAAGCAGCGGCGCGGTCTCGCCGGAAATGCGCGCCAGCGCCAGCAACAGGCCCGTGATGACGCCGGCGCGCACGGCCCGCAGGCGCACGTAGGTCGCCACTTTCCAGCGCGGCGCGCCCAGCGCAAAGGCGGCTTCGCGCAGGCTGGTCGGCACCAGGTTCAACATGTTGTCGGTGGTGCGCACCACCACCGGCACGGCGATCAGGGCAATCGCAAAACTGCCGGCCCAGCCGGAAAAATGTTTTACATTCGCGACATACAGGGCATAGATGAACAGGCCGATGACGATCGACGGCGCCGAGAGCATGATGTCGGTGACAAAACGCGTGAGTTGCGCAAACCAGCTCTCCTCGCCGTATTCGGCCAGGTAGATGCCGGCCAGGATGCCGATCGGCGTACTGAGTAAGGTGGCAAAACCCACCATCATCAAGCTGCCGACGATTGCATTCAACAGCCCGCCGCCATCGTCGCCCGGCGGCGGCGTGGTTTGCGTAAACATGCCGATGTTGACCGCGCCGAGGCCCTTGACGAGCAGCGTTCCCAGAATCCACAACAGGAAAAAGATGCCGACGGCCATGGCGGCAAACGACAGCGTGATGCCGATGCGGTGTACCCACAGGCGACGGCGATAGACCGGATTGGCCGGAGCGGCCATTTTGTTGGCATTCATTTTGTGCCTTCCTTGCGTTTCAGGCCGACCAGCATCAGCTTGGCTGCCGACAGCACGATGAAGGTGATGACGAACAGGATCAGGCCGAGCGCGAACAGCGACGATACATGCAGCGGCGTGTCGGCTTCGGCGAATTCATTGGCAAGCGTCGAGGCAATGCTGTTGCCGGCCGAGAAAAGCGACCAGGACAAGGTGTTGGCATTGCCGATCACGAAGGTAATGGCCATGGTTTCGCCAAGCGCGCGGCCCAGCCCCAGCATGACGCCGCCGACCACGCCGATCTTGGTGTAAGGCAGCACGACCTTGCGCACCACTTCCCACTTGGTGCAGCCCAGGGCATAGGCCGATTCCTTGAGCACTGCCGGCACGACTTCGAAGACGTCGCGCATGACCGAGGCGATGAACGGAATGATCATGATCGACAGGATCAGCCCGGCAGTCAGGATGCCGATGCCCATCATCGGCCCCTGGAACAGGCGACCGACGACCGGCACCTGGCCGAGCGTTGCGGCCAGCGCCGGCTGAATATGTTCGGCAAAAAATGGCGCGAAGATGAACAGGCCCCACATGCCGTAAATAATGCTGGGCACGCCGGCCAGCAGTTCGACGGCCGTGCCGAGCGGGCGGCGCAGCCAGCCGGGACAGATCTCGGTCAGAAACAGCGCGATGCCGAAACTGATCGGAAAGGCGATCAGCAATGCAATGAGCGACGTCGACAGGGTGCCGATGATGGCGATCATCGCGCCGTAACGGTCGTTGACCGGGTCCCATTCGACGTTGGTGATGAAACCAGGGCCGAAGGCATGAAATGCCGGCCAGGCGCCGATGACCAGCGAAATGATGATGCCGACCAGAACGAGCAGCACGCTCAGGGCAAAACCAAGGGTGATCTTGTGAAACAGGAAATCCTGCCAGCGCTGGTTGCGCATGGTTGCAACCAGCGCGTGCGTTACGATACTTGCCGGTGCGACGGGCGGCCGGTCTGCGGTGACGCCCTGCCCGGCCATCATGGCGGCATCCCGTACTGCGTCGCCGCCAGTGGTGCTGCGCGTGCTGGCGTTGCGGCCCGGTTCGGCGGCGTCATCGGTGCTGGCTGCAAAAGGATGTGCGGTCATGGGCTGCGTCGCTATGATCGGCAGGCGCCTGGCGCGGGGTTGCATCAACCCGTGCGCCGGCGCCGAACCGTTGTTGCCTGTTATAAAACCTGTCGTCGGGTGTCCGACAATGCATCGGATACCCGACCAGGTGCATTACCAGACTGCCTTGCCGGCGCTGTCTTTCATTTGCGTCTTCCAGGCATCTTCGACCAGCTTCGTTACTGCGGCCGGCATGGCGACGTAATCCAGTTCGGATGCCATTGCAGTGCCGTTCTTGTAGGCCCAGTCGAAGAACTTCAGTACTTCCTTGCCCTTGGCGGCATCGGCCTGCGCCTTCTGCATCAGGATGAAGGATGCACCTGTGATCGGCCAGCTGCTCTTGCCAGGCTGATTGGTCAGCACCACGCCGAAGCCGGGTGTCTTTGCCCAGTCGGCGCCGGCGGCGGCAGCCTTGAAGCTTTCGTCGTCCGGCGCTACGAACTGACCGTCGCTGTTTTTCAACATCGTGTAGCCCATCTTGTTTTTCTTGGCATAAGCGAATTCGACGTAGCCGATCGCGCCCTTGATGCGCTGTACGTTTGCGGCCACGCCTTCATTGCCCTTGCCACCGACGCCGATCGGCCACTTGACAGCCGTACCGGCGCCGACCACGGTCTTGAATTCCGGGTTGACCTTCGAGAGGTAGTCGGTGAAGAGGAACGACGTGCCCGAACCGTCGGCACGGTGCACGACCGTGATGTCGGCGGCAGGCAGCTTCACGCCAGGATTGAGGGCGGCGATTTCCGGTGCATTCCACTTGGTGATCTTGCCCAGATAAATAGCCGCCAGGACGTCACCGGTCAGCTTCATCTGGCCGGGCGCCACGCCTTCGAGGTTGACCACGGGGACGACACCACCCATGATTGCCGGAAACTGCAACAGGCCATCGGCTTCCAGTTCTTCCGCTTTCAGGGGCATGTCGGAGGCGCCGAAGTCGACGGTCTTTGCCTTGATCTGCTTGATGCC
>JANXSS010000464.1 GCA_025356535.1 Herminiimonas sp. | reverse complement strand
CGGCGCAATGTAGGCGTGTCCGGGCAGGACGCGCTCGCCCCCCTCGGCTTCGCGTACCGAGATGCGGCACAGGCTGTCGAGGCGCTTGGCGAAGGAACGCGTGAAGCCTTCCGGCATGTGTTGCGTGATCAGGATGCCCGGACAGTCCGAGGGCATCTGCATGAGGAAGTCCTTGATCGCCTCGGTGCCGCCGGTGGAGGCGCCGATGATGATGAGTTTTTCGCTGCTGGTAAGCGGATTACGCAGCAGCGGCAGGGCCGTGCCGCTGCCGCTTGCCGCGGCCGGTGCCGCCTGGCGCGGCTTGATGCGGGCCTTGGCGGCGGCGCGGATCTTGTCGGTGATCGTCTCGGTATAGTCGAGCATGCCGCTCTGGATCGAGATCTTCGGCTTGGTGACGAAATCGACCGCACCGAGCTCCAGCGCGCGCATCGTGATTTCCGAGCCCCGCTCGGTGAGAGACGACACCATCACCACCGGCATCGGCCGCAGGCGCATAAGCTTTTCAAGAAAGTCCAGGCCATCCATGCGCGGCATCTCGACGTCCAGCGTCAGCACGTCCGGATTGGTCTGCTTGATCAGTTCGCGCGCCACCAGCGGGTCAGGCGCCTGGCCGACGACTTCCATGTCGTCCTGGCTGTTGATGATTTCCTTCATCACGCTGCGAATGAGCGCCGAATCGTCGACGATCAGTACCTTGATTTTCATGCCACCTCCTCCTGCGATGCGGTGCCGGCCCGGTCAGAACAGATCGACCGAACCGGTCACCGCGCCGGTCTGCAACCGGTGCGCATAATCCTGCTCGCGATTGACCAGGGTATTGTTGTTGAGCTGCTTTAGCTTCTTTACCAGCACCTTGCCCGTGCGCGGAAAGAAATACACCTTGCGCGGATGGATGTCGTTCAGGTCTTCGGCAATGATGCGGATGCCCTCGGCGCGCAGGTAGTCGCGCACGAACTGTGCATTGCGCTCGCCGACGTTGATGGCAACGAAGCCGCGCAGGACATTGCCACCGCCGAAGACCTTCGCTTCCAGGTTTTCCCGGCGCGCCCCCGCCTTCAGCAGTTCATTGATCAGCACTTCCATGGCGTAGGTGCCATAGCGCATCGAGGCCGACACCGGGCTGTCGCTGTCGCCGCCGTCGGGCAGCATGAAATGATTCATGCCGCCGACGCCACTGACGCGGTCGCGCAGGCAGGCCGAGACGCACGAACCGAGGACGGTGACGATCATCATGTCCTTGGCCGTGAAATAATATTCGCCCGGCAGGATCTTTGCCGCATCGCGGTCGAAGGTCCGGTCGTAATAGACGTTGCTGGCCAACTGTTCCTGCAAGGGTGCGCTCATCGGCTCGCTCTCAGGCGCTCTTCAGCGGTTTCTTCGCAACGCCATGCTCGAGCTCGTAGACGGTCTTGCCACGCAGCTTGAAGGCGTCGGAAACATACAGAAAATTTTCGGAGTGTCCTGCAAACAGCAGGCCGTCCGGCTTCATCAGGGGCGCAAAGCGCGACAGTATCTTGCCCTGCGTCGGCTTGTCGAAATAGATCATCACGTTGCGGCAGAAGATCACGTCGAACTGCCCCTTTATCGGCCAGCTCTCCGCCAGCAGGTTCAGGGGCTTGAAGCTGATCATCTGACGCAACTCCGGGCGCACCCGTGCAAAGCCTTCCTGCGCGCCGCGGCCCCTGAGAAAGAAGCGGCGCGCCCGCTCGGGCGCGAGCTTGTCGAGGCGGTCCATGCCGTAGACGCCATTGGCGCCGGCGGCCAGCACATTCGTGTCGATGTCGGTTGCGATGATCTTGACCGGCGGCGTCAGGGTATTGAAGGCTTCGCACACCGTCATCGCGATCGAATACGGCTCTTCCCCGGTGGAGGCGGCGGAGCACCAGATCTCGATCGGCTCGCGTACCTTCCTGACATGCTCGGCCAGGATCGGGAAGTGATGCGACTCCCGGAAAAACGAGGTCAGGTTGGTCGTCAGCGCATTGGTAAAGGCTTCCCACTCCTGCGCATCGCGACCGCTTTCCAGATCGTTGAGATACTGGGTGAACGACGAGATGCCGATGGCGCGCAGGCGCCGCGCCAGCCGGCTGTAGACCATTTCCTGCTTGGTGTCGGCCAGTGCGATGCCGGCCTTCTTGTGGATCAGCGCGCGCACCCGCTCGAAATCCTGCGTGGTGAAATCGAATTCCTTGGCGCTGTCGCCGCGGCCGGCCTGTTCATGTCTCATGTGTTGCATTTCCGTTTACGATTGGCGTCGTGCCGATGACGGCGCGGCTCATTCGGCAGCCGCCGAGCGGTAGCCGATCCGAAAACCGCCCCAGTGCCGCTCGCCGATATAGATCGGCACCGACAGGTCATGCATGACCTCACCGGTGTCGCGCTTGTAGGTCTGCAGCAGGAACGGCTCCAGGCTGGCGCCGCAGCGACTGCCGGTGCGATCGGTGAAGATGCGCTTGGTGCGGTTGTTGACGAGATCGACGTCGTACTTGCCCGTCAGCGGTTGCGAAAACTTGCGGTTATGGGTAGGAAAATAGCCGTTGTCATCGACCGCGCCGGCATAGGCCAGCAGCGGCGCGGCGACCAGGATCTCTTCCTGCATGTGGGTCAGCGCGCGGTCGGTAAAGGCATCGAAGGTCGAGGTGTGTTTCTGCGGATCGGTGCGCGGTATCGGCGTGTAGGTGCGGTCGAACAGGGCCTCGATGGTGATCTCCCCGGCTGCAATCGCGTCGGTGAAGAGTTTGCCGGTGCGCGCGGCGGCGGCGGTGGCAATCATGCGGGCTTCGTCATGGGGCGACTTCACGCCATTTTCCACCATCGCCCGAAACAGCGATTCGGCGCGTTCCGACAGCTGCATCGCCGATGCGCCGGCACGCGGCAGGGACTCTTCGGTAGCGAGCATGCCGTCGCGCACGGTGCGCACCGATTGCGCAACTTCCCGGGTGGTCTCGACATTCTGGCGCGACGCCGCCGCAATCGACAGGATCTCGCGTTCGGACGCCGATGCCGAGGTTTCGATGCGCGTGAGCACGGCATTGATCTGGGCGACATTGTGCGACGACCGGGTGACCGTGGCGGTCACCGTATCCATGCCGCTGGCAGCGGCCTCGGCAGTATCGGTCATGGCCCGCACCATGACGGCGATCTCGTCGGTGGCTTCGCGGGTGCGCTGCGCCAGCATGCGCACTTCGTTTGCGACCACGGCAAAGCCGCGCCCGTAGTCGCCGGCGCGGGCGGCCTCGATTGCCGCATTCAGCGCCAGCAGGTTGGTGCGGGCGGCAATCTCGTTGATCGTCTCGGTGATGCCATGGATCTTGCGCGAGCGGTTCTTCAGTTCGGTCATCAGCGCCGATGCCGCTTCGGCTTCCTGCCTGGCCTGGTTGATGCCGGCCAGGCCGCGATCGACTTCGGCGCGTCCCGCCACGCTGACGCTGCGCACGTCGGCCGCCATGCGCGAGGCCTGCTCGGCATCACCGGCGATCTGCATCATCGCATCGGCATTCTGCTCGGTGCCGGCGACGATCGACTCGGTGCTGCCGACGTCGTGTTCGATCTTCTTGCGCACCGAGTCGATGAAAAACGACGTCTCGGCCGCACCGATCATCATGTAATCGGTGTCGCCACCGACGGCGGCGGCAAAGTGGCGATTGGCGGCACGCGCCCTGGCCCCGGACAACCACAGGACCAGCGCGGCAGCCAGGCCGGCGACGGCGGCAACGGCCAGCGGCTGGGTCTGCCCCAGGCCAAGCGCACCGGCGGCGCCGACCACGGCAACACTGACGGCCATCACGGCAACCAGGAATAACAGCTGGCGAAGCCAGGAACGATACATCGTCAACTCCTTGTAGCCCGGGGCGGCCGGCTGGCCGCGCCATTGCTCACGTCAACCTGCTGCGGCGTCGGCGTGGCGCCATCCTGTTCGCACGTCAGGAAACCGCCTGTTCGATCAGGCCCATTTCGCTGCTCGACATCAGCTTGTCGATATCGATCAAGATCAGCATGCGCTCGTCGAGCGTGCCCAGTCCGATCAGGTAGTCGGTGTTGAAGGCGGTGCCCATGGCCGGCGCCGGCTTGACCTGCTCCGGCTTCAGGGTGATCACGTCGGAGACGCTGTCGACCACCATGCCCATGACGCGCCCGCCGATGTTCAGGATGATGACGACCGTGAACTGGTCGTAGGTCGGCTCGCCGAGCTGGAACTTGATGCGCATGTCGACGATCGGCACGATGATGCCGCGCAGGTTGACCACGCCCTTGACGAACTCTGGCGCATTGGCGATGCGGGTCACCTGTTCGTAGCCGCGGATTTCCTGCACCTTCAGGATATCGATGCCGTATTCCTCGCGCCCGAGCGTAAAGGCCAGGAACTCGTTGCCGGTCGCTTCGGTACCGCTCTTGTTGCCAAAGCCCTTGGCAGCGATCGATTGGCCTTCTGCATTGACTGCCGTGGAATTGTCCATGTCCGTTCCTTAGATTGTTAGGCCGACTTCATCGGCACCTTGCCGGTTCGAGCGCAGCAGCGCTGCGACATCGATGATGAGCGACACGCCGCCGTCGCCCAGTATGGTCGCGCCCGAGATGCCGGGCACCTTGCGATAATTCGATTCCAGGTTTTTCACCACCACCTGCTGCTGGCCCACCAGCTCGTCGACGAAGAGCGCCGCGCGCCTGCTGTCGGACTCCAGGATCACCAGGATGCCGGCCGCCGGATCGCGGTATTGCGGCGTGATGTCGAAGAGTTCGTGCAGCGCGATCAGCGGCAGGTACTCGCCGCGCACGCGGATCACCCGGCCCTGCCCGCTGATGCCCTT
>JANXSS010000404.1 GCA_025356535.1 Herminiimonas sp. | reverse complement strand
ACGACGCAGAGATCGTCGAGCTGTCCAAATACGCCGTCATCATCGAAAAGCATTATGGCCGCCCGATGGACATCGAGTGGGGCAAGGATGGCCGCGACGGCAAGCTGTACATCCTGCAGGCGCGTCCCGAGACGGTCAAGTCGCAGCAGAAGCCGTCCGATGCGCAGCAGCGCTACAAGCTGAAAGGCACCGGCGTCGTCCTCACCGCCGGTCGCGCCATCGGCCAGAAGATCGGCGCCGGCCCGGTGCGGGTCATTCGCGATCCGGCCGACATGGAACGCGTCCAGCCGGGCGACGTGCTGGTGGCCGACATGACCGACCCGAACTGGGAGCCGGTCATGAAACGCGCCGCAGCGATTGTCACCAACCGCGGCGGTCGCACCTGCCATGCGGCGATCATCGCGCGTGAACTCGGCGTGCCGGCAGTCGTCGGCTGCGGCGACGCAACCGATGTGCTCAAAGACGGCACGCTGGTCACCGTCTCCTGCGCCGAAGGCGACGAAGGCAAGATCTACGACGGCCTGCTGGCAAGCGAGATCACCGAGGTCGCCCGCGGCGAGTTGCCGGAGCTGCCGCTGAAGATCACCATGAACATCGGCAATCCGCAGCTGGCCTTTGATTTCCAGTCGATACCGAACGGCGGCGTCGGCCTCGCGCGTCTCGAATTCATCATCAACAACAACATCGGCGTCCATCCGAAGGCGATCCTGGAATATCCGAACATCGACGCCGACCTGAAAAAAGCGGTCGAGTCGGTGGCGCGCGGCCATGCCTCGCCCAAGGCATTCTATGTCGACAAGCTGGCCGAGGGCATTGCCACCATTGCCGCGGCCTTCTGGCCAAAGCCGGTCATCGTGCGTCTTTCGGACTTCAAGTCGAACGAGTACAAGAAGCTGATCGGCGGCTCCCGCTACGAGCCGGATGAAGAAAATCCGATGCTGGGTTTCCGCGGCGCGGCGCGCTACCTTGCGGCCGATTTCGCCGGCGCCTTCGAGATGGAATGCCTGGCCATGAAACGGGTGCGCAACGACATGGGCCTGACCAACGTCGAGATCATGGTGCCGTTCGTGCGCACGCTGCCGCAGGCGCGCAAGGTCATCGATCTGCTGGCCAAGAACGGCCTGGAGCGGGGCAAGGATGGCCTGCGCCTGATCATGATGTGCGAAGTGCCGTCGAATGCGATCCTGGCCGAAGAGTTCCTCGAAATGTTCGACGGCTTCTCGATCGGCTCGAACGACCTGACCCAGCTGACGCTGGGCCTGGACCGCGACTCGGGCATGGAGTTGCTTGCAGCGGACTTCGACGAACGCGATCCGGCGGTGTTGTGGGGCCTGTCGCGCGCCATCAAGGCATGCCGCGACGCCGGCAAGTACGTCGGCATCTGCGGCCAGGGGCCATCGGACCATCCGGATTTTGCCGAATGGTTGATGAAGGAAGGGATCGGCTCGATTTCGCTCAATCCGGATTCGGTCATCGACACCTGGACAAAACTGGCGGCACTCAATAAATAATTGCCGCGAAGCTGAAAATTAGTTGCAAATTTTTAACAAAATAATTTGAAACAATTTGAAACTGGGAAATTCTGGTCTATACTTCAGACCAGTTGCACCGGATAAGAAGTGTAAATATAAGCAAAGTAAAATTTGAACCCCCGTCGCCGGAAGGCTGCGGGGGTTTTTGTTTTGTGCCGTGCGGCTACCGAAAACAGCGAATTCCATGAATCGGGGATGCCCGGGCCGGGCAGACTGCGGTACATTGCACGAATATATTGATTTTCTAAATTCTTATCGTTCTGCGATGACCCGATGCCACCAGCCACCGACTGTGCACTGCCATGACGACGACCACGGAGGCAACATCCGACACGAACGCCACGATCCTCAGCCTGAACGTCGGCACCCGGGTGCAGTTGCGCGGCCTCGATGATCCCGGCGCCACCGAGCATTTTTCGTCGTTGATCGGCTATGTCAAGGATGAATTCCTCCTGGTAAAACTGCCGGTCTTGCGTGGTTCGCCGTTCATTTTCTACGACGGCATACAGATCCTGGTACGCGCCTTTACCGGCACCACGATCCATACCTTTCGTTCGACCGTCACGCGCACGCTTCTAAGCCCGTTTTACTACATGCACCTGAGCTATCCGGCCGAAGTCTCGAGCGCGATGTTGCGTACGGCGTTGCGCGTCAAGGTCCGGATTGCGGCGCGCATCGAATACACGCCGCCCGGCAAGGCCGTCGTGACGCTGCCGGCCTTGTTCGTCAACCTGAGCACTTCGGGCGCCTCGTTCGAATGCGATACGGTCGTTCCGGTCGGACAGAACCTGCGCTGCGTTTTCCAGGTCGGCATCGACGGCGTGGAGCATGACATCAACGTCGAGGCGATCGTCCGCAGCGTAAACTTCCGACCCGGTGCGGGCAACCCGCCTGGCGACATCTTTTCCTGCGGACTCCAGTTCAAGGAACTTTCAACGGCCGACGAAACGACGATTCGCCTGCTCAGTTACGAACGGCTGCTGTCGGACCGGCAAAACATCGTCTAGCCAGTCGTTCCAAAGACGCAACGTCGCGGCCCCTGGCCGGGTGCGGGTTCTCATGTTTCGCGGCCTGTCTGCGCATGTCCCTCCTTTTGTCGCATACTACGGCTTGGCGGCATCGCCATGGAGGAACGTGATGGCACAGTGGATGATCTGGCTGGTCGCAGCCGGCGCGGTGGTAATCCTGGAACTGTTTTCCGGTACCTTTTACCTGCTGATGATCGCCATCGGCATCATCGCCGGGGCGGCGGTGGCCTATGCCGGCGGCACGCTCGAGGTGCAGCTGATCGTGGCCGCAGTCGTCGGCCTCCTGGCAACCATTATTTTGCGGCATAGCAAGCTCGGCCGGATCAACCGCACCGATTCGGCGCGCGACCCGAACGTCAACCTCGACATCGGCCAGGCGATCACGGTCGATGCATGGCAGAGCGCGCCGGCAGGCGGCATGCGGCCGACCGCGCGCGTGATGTATCGCGGCGCCTTGTGGGACGTGGAACTCGCGCATGAGGGCCCGGCCACGCCGGGGCAATACGTCATCCGCGAAATGCAGGGCAGCCGGCTGATCGTCGGCAGTCATCGCTGAGGCGCCATGCAACTGCGCCTTGACGCGGCAATCGAATGCATGAAGGCGTTGCCGCAACCGCGGTGACGATGGCACACAGGAGGATGGCGACATGGCAGGTTTCGGCAGCGTGGCATTGATTCTGTTCATCGTGGCGGTGGTGTTCGTCTTCAAGACGATCAACGTGGTGCCGCAGCAGCATGCATGGGTGGTCGAGCGGCTTGGCAAGTATCATGCAACGCTCGGGCCGGGCCTCAACATCGTCATTCCCTTCATCGACCGCATCGCCTACAAGCACATCCTCAAGGAGATTCCGCTCGATGTGCCGCCGCAGGTCTGCATCACCCGCGACAATACCCAGCTGCAGGTCGACGGCATCCTGTATTTCCAGGTGACCGATCCGATGCGCGCCTCCTACGGTTCCTCGAACTATGTGGCGGCCATCACGCAGCTGGCGCAGACGACCCTGCGCTCGGTGATCGGCAAGATGGAGCTCGACAAGACCTTCGAGGAGCGCGACCACATCAACACCACCATCGTCAATGCGATCGACGAGTCAGCGGCGAACTGGGGCGTCAAGGTGCTGCGCTATGAAATCAAGGACCTGACGCCGCCGAAGGAAATCCTGCATGCGATGCAGGCGCAGATCACGGCCGAGCGGGAAAAGCGGGCGCTGATCGCGGCCTCGGAAGGACGCAAGCAGGAGCAGATCAACATTGCCACCGGGGAGCGGGAAGCGTCGATTGCAAAGTCCGAAGGCGAAATGCAGGCCTCGATCAACCGGGCCCAGGGTCAGGCGGCGGCGATTCTCGCGCTGGCCGAAGCCAGCGCCGAAGCGATCCGCAAGACCGCCGCTGCCATTCGCGAGCCGGGCGGCTCGGATGCGGTGAACCTGAAGGTGGCTGAGCAGTATGTGGCCGCCTTTGCCCAGCTGGCGCGCACCAACAATTCGATCATCGTGCCGGCCAACCTGTCCGACATCAGCGGCCTGATTGCCAGTGCCATGCAGGTGGTCAAGTCGCAGACCAGGGCTTGACGCCGCATTGCCGGTGCATGCCGGCGCGAGCCGGTCAGCGGCGATGCACCTTCATGGCGGCGGCGATTTCCCGCTGGCCGTCGCGGGCTTTTTCGGTTTCGCGCTTGTCGTGCTGCTTCTTGCCTTTTGCCAGGCCGATCTCGCACTTGATGCGGCCCTTCAGGTAATGCAGGTTGATCGGTACCAGCGTGTAGCCGGAACGGTCGACCTTGCCGATCAGCTTCTTGATTTCGGCTGCATGCAGCAACAGCTTGCGGGTGCGGGTTGCCATCGGCGAGACATGCGTGGAGGCCGACGACAGCGCGCTGATGTGCGCGCCAAAGAGAAATATTTCGCCCTTGTTGACGATCACGTAGGCTTCCTTTAACTGCACGCGCCCGGCACGGATCGCCTTGGCTTCCCAGCCTTCGAGCATGACGCCGGCTTCGAAGCGCTCTTCGACGAAGTAGTCATGGAATGCTTTTCGGTTGTCGACGATTGTCATGAATTACAGTTGCTTCCTGGTCCGTGAACCGGTCGGTTAAAATTGCGAGTTATATTCTATCAAACGGTGCGTGCAGAATGGCTGTAGTGCATAAAACAGTATTGCTCGGCTATAGCGCACAGCAGATGTTCGCCCTGGTTGACCGGGTCGAGGACTATCCGAAATTCTTGCCCTGGTGCGGCGGCGTCGAGGTGCGCGAGCGCGAGGGTGAGCGCCTGGTGGCCACGCTGCAGATCAATTATCATGGCGTGCGCCAGAGCTTCACGACCGAGAACACGAATTCGGCGCCGGTGATGATGAAGATGCGGCTGGTCGACGGGCCTTTCAAGTCGCTCGACGGCACCTGGACCTTCCGCGCATTGCGCGAGGATGCCTGCAAGATCGAATTCGACCTGAAGTACGAGTTTTCCAGCCGGCTGCTCGAACAGATCATCGGCCCGGTGTTTTCGATGATCGCCAACAGCTTCGTCGATTCGTTCTGCAAGCGTGCCGAAGCCGTCTATGGCTGATGCAACGCTGGGCGTCGAAGTCTGCTACGCGCCGCCGCCGCCTGCCGCGCCGCTGCGCATCGCGCTGCAGGTGGCGGCCGGCACCACGCTGGCGCAGGCAATCGCGGCCAGCGGCATTGCGCAGATGATGCAGCCGCTGTCGCCGGATGCTTCCAAGGCCGGCATCTGGGGCAAGCTGAAGCCGCCTGAAACCTGCCTGCGCGACCGCGACCGCATCGAACTTTACCGGCCCTTGATTGCCGATCCGAAGGAAGCCAGACGCCATCGGGCGCAGAAAAAAGCGGCGCGCTGATCGTCAACGGGGCGGCTGCGCAGC
>JANXSS010000397.1 GCA_025356535.1 Herminiimonas sp. | reverse complement strand
TCAGCAGGCCGATGACGATCCAGCCGTCGAAGGTGACCGCGCCCATCAGGATCGAGAAGGTCGAGGTGCCGCCTTCGCTGCTGCCGGCGCCATCGTCGGAAAACGCCATCAGCGCCGAGTCGGCGCTCTGGCTCGACGCCTGCGCCTTGAGGTAGCCGGCGCTGCGGGCAACGCCCGACAGGCTGACCTCGTCGAGCTGGCCGCGCAGGCCGGCGCCGATCGTCGCCTCGCCGGCGAGGTCGGCAAGGGCGAAGGCGCCGCTGGCCGATTCGACGCCATCGACATACAGCGTCGCCTTGCCGGCGGCAACCACCACGGCCACGGCTTGCCAGGTGCCGGGCTTGAGTGCCGCCGCCGCCTTGACCAGCGCGGCGCCGCTGCCGACATACGGCACGCCGGCCTTCAGGCCGATGGTCAGCGTCAGGGCGCCGTCGTGCTGGGCATACAGGACGGCGTCGTCACCGGTGGTCTGCTGGACCCAGGCGCTGAAGGTAAAGCCGGTGGCAGCGGCCAGTTTCAGGCTTGCGGACGGCGCGACGTCGATGCGGCTGGCGCCATCGAACATGGCTGCCGCACCGATCGGGCCGGCTGCAACCGGCTTGATCGTTGCCGCTTTTGCATTGTTGGCGTTGGCGCTGGCGTCGGCGGCGCCCTGGGCGTCGCCGAAATGGAAGACGAAGATCTGCGAAGCGTCGTAGGTCTTGCCGGGGGTGGCCGCCGAGGCTGCCTTCGGGTTGCCCCAGGCAACCACGATGGCATCCGTCTTTGCGCCGCCGGCCAGTTTTGGCACGGCGACCCAGACATTGGCCAGCTCGTTCTTGGCGTCGAAATTCTCGATGTGGTACGGCAGCGGCGTCTTGCCGTCGGCCGCAAAAAAGCGCAGGTCGGCGCCGTCGGGCAGCGCTTCGGCGAAGGTGAAGTTGCCGCTGTGCAGACGCACCAGCAGCGGCAGCTGCAGCACCTCTTCCTTGATCTCGACGCCGGTGGCGGTGGTGTCGAACGCCAGCTTTTTCTTGTGGGCCCAGTCGTCGCCGGCCTGCGCGCCCAGCGACAGCGTCGCCAGGACGCAGGCCAGGGCCAGGGCAATTTTCCGGTGCAGTTGCAGAGTCAGATTCACGAGGTCATTCCTTCTTCATTTTGGCAGTGGCTGCTGGTTCTTTTGCGCGCGGGCTTTCTTGCGCTTGCGGGTCTCTTCGTCGTCGGCCTCGTTCGGCGCGTCGTCGTCGGCGCCGTAGCCCAGCACGTCGACGGCGACCGAATTCGATGCGGCACTGGCGTCGGTCGCGCCCAGGGCCTTGGCGACGTCGTCGCTGCGCGTTGCGGCATTGGCCGGCGAACTCGGGCCGCCCAATGCCGGCGCCGCCACCACCGCCGGCGCGCCGGTGACGGCGCCGGCGGCGCTGATGTTGTTGCCGTTCAGGACCACGTTGGCGACGATATTGACCGACCCGGTCGAGCGCACGCCCGCGTCGCCGGCGTCGAAAATGCCGCGCGGCGCGATCGGGTAGACGTTGCTGTTTGGCTGGCCTTCCTTGGTCTTCAGGGTCGCGATGCCGGAGCCGGAAATCGAGCCCGAGACGTCGACCTTGACATTGCCGTTGGCGTCGATGGTGATGAGCGGCGGCGGCGCCGAGGAGGCGGTCTTGGCGCCGCGGCCGGCATCGATATTGCCGTATTGCGAGACCAGCGTGATGTCGCCGCCGCCGAGCGTGAAGACCCGGCCCTGGTTGACCAGGAAGTCGGTCCTGACTTCGGCGCGAATGGCGCCGCCGTTGACGGTGAAGATGCCCTGCTCCGACTCCTTGCCGTGCGCCACCCCGCTTGTCAGGCCGGCGTAGACCGAGCCGGTCGGCGCAATCAGGTCGATCGAGCCGCCCTGCTCGGTCTTGACCTGGCTGCTGAAAAGCGCAATGTTGCCGGGTGCCGTGGTCTTGGCTGCCGGGTACAGGCTGGCGATCATCCGGTCGAAGATGGCCAGATCCCTGGCGCCGCCGAACTGCA
>JANXSS010000389.1 GCA_025356535.1 Herminiimonas sp. | reverse complement strand
CGGCGCAGTACATCTGCTGTTCAACAACGCCGGTGTCGGCGCCGGCGGCCTCATCTGGGAAAACACCCAGGCCGACTGGGAATGGGTACTCGGCGTGAACCTGTGGGGCGTCATCCACGGCATGCGCATCTTCACGCCGCTGATGCTGGCCACCGCCAAGACCGAGCCGGGCTATCAAGGCCATATCGTCAATACCGCTTCGATGGCCGGCTTGTTGAATGCGCCGACCATGGGTATCTACAACGTCTCCAAGCATGCAGTGGTATCGCTGTCGGAGTCGTTGTACCAGGATCTGAAACTGATCGATGCGCCGATCGGCGCCTCGGTACTGTGCCCGTATTTCGTGCCGACCGGTATCAGCCAGTCGCAGCGCAACCGGCCCGCCGATGTAAGCAACGCCGATGCCGAGCCGACCGCCAGCCAGCGCGCGGCCCAGGCCATGTCGGAAAAGGCGGTCGGCTCCGGCAGGGTCTCGGCCGTCGAGGTCGCCCGCATGACCTTCGAAGCCATCGATGCCGAGCGTTTCTACATCTATTCGCATCCGCATGCATTGTCGAACGTGCAGCAGCGCATGGAAGAAATCGTCGCCATGAAAAATCCCGGCGATCCTTATGCAGCCGTGCCGCACATCCGCGACATGCTGCGCGCCAAGCTGCAGGCAGGCTGAGGCGCCGTCGCCGCGACCCTTTCAACCAACGGGAGCCACCCCCATGTCCGCCACGATCCAAGACCGGCAATTCGTCACGCTCGACAACGGCATTCGATTGCATTACGCCAGCGCGGGCGAGCAGGGGCGCCCGCTGATGCTGTTTCTGCACGGTTTCCCGGAATTCTGGTACGAGTGGCATGCCCAGCTTGCCGAGTTCGGCGCCGATCATTTTGCGGTGGCGCCGGATTTGCGCGGCTTTAACCTCTCCGACATGCCTTCTGAGGTTGCGGCCTACAAGGCGCGCCACGTCATCGACGACCTGGTGCGGCTGATCGCGCATCTCGGCTACGAACGCTGCATCCTGGTGGCACACGACTGGGGCGGCGCGATCGCCTGGAACATGGCGCTGTCGCATCCGCAGTTGCTGCAGCGGCTCATCATCGTCAATGCGCCGCATCCCTATCTGTTCCTGAAGGCGCTGGCGACCGACCCGGCGCAACAGGCTGCCAGCAGCTACATGAACTGGCTGCGTGCGGCCGACTCCGAAACGGCGCTGGCAGCAGACGACTTCAAGCGCATGGAAGGATTTTTCGCGGCCATGGGCCAGGGCCCGGCCGACTGGTTCGACGGCGACACCCGCGCGCGCTATCACGCGGCATGGGCGCGCGGCCTGCAGGGCGGCGTCAACTACTACCGCGCCACGCCCGCCCATCCGCCGACGCCGACCGAACCGGGGCCGCTGAAGCTGACCCTGCGCCCGGAAGATTTCACGGTGACCGTGCCAACGCGCGTCATCTGGGGCGAGGCCGACATGGCCTTGCCGGCAAGCCTGCTCGATGGCCTGGAAGACGTGGTCACCGATCTGCAGGTACAGCGCATCGCCGACGGCAGCCACTGGGTCATCCATGAACAGCCAGAGCGCATCAACCGCCTGATCCGGGGATTTCTGCCTGCGGATTGAGGTTCGCCGCCAGCAAGAACGGCATGTCGCCGGCGCGCACGCGCCATGGTTTTAAATATGACATATCTGTTACAGCTCGTGAAAACAACAAATTAATTGATATAAAATAGAAAATCATTGAGATAACGCTTTCGTGATACTGTGTTGCACCAGGGAACTATTACATTCGGTAATCCTGTTGCTTCAACTAACGAAAGTTCGCGTGCGCCACGAATTTGAGACGTTTTTGAGAATCATGTCGGGGGTCGATGGCAGTGCTTGCCGATCGCCCCGATGCCGTCCGACCCGGCCTGGCGGCTTCACGATCGTCGAACTGATGATCGTGCTGGCCCTGATCGCGATCCTGAGCTCACTGGCAGCGCCGTCATTTGCCCGCTTGATTCAAGGCACGAAAATCTCCAGCGGCATCAATACCTTTCTATCGGATATGCGCTTTGCCCGCAGCGAGGCGATTCGCCGTGGCGGTGGCGTCGTCATCTGCCGCAGCGACTTTCCCGAAGCGTCCAATCCTGTCTGTGCCGCCGCCGCTGCGCCGGACGGAAACGGCTGGGCCAGCGGCTGGATCGTTTTTCAAGACCTCGAAAACGACGGCGTCAAGCGTTCCGACTCGCCGCTGCTGCGGGTGCAGTCGCCAATGCCGTCGATCAATGCCATTAAAGACAGCAAGCTGTTTTCGACAAAATTTCGCTTTACCGCCACCGGCCGGCTCGCCAATGCAAACTCGGCCACGACGCTTGTCTTCGGCGCGGCACCGTTGTTTGCAAGCGAGACGCAACGCACCGTCTGCATCAGCCTCGGTGGCAGTGCGCGAACGGCCGGGGATGGCGCAGCAACATGCGCCGGGAGCCCGCCATGAGCCGTATCCCGTTGCGCGCGGCTGCTTCGAGACAGGCGGGAGCATCCCTGATGGAAGTGCTGGTGGCCATGCTCTTGCTGTCGTTCGGCATGTTGTCGCTGGCGGCGATGACGTCCTTTGCGGTGCAGATGCCGAAGCTGTCGGGCTATCGTGCGACGGCGGTCAATCTTGCAGCCGACCATATCGACCGGATGCGGGCCAACCCGATCGGGTTCGGCAACGGCGGCTACGACAAGGCGAGCAGTTACGACAGCTCGCGTGCCGTGCTGGCGATGAACGGCTCGGACGCCTGCAATTACCCGACCTGCGATCCTGCCTCGCTGTCGACGATGGACGGCGCCGTCACGAGAGCTGCGGTGCGCGCCGGCTTGCCGGCAGGCGGCATCCTGATGTCCAGGGACAGCAACACGGGCACCGCCAGCACGACCGACGGCAACCTCTGGATCATGTGGCAGGAACCGGAATCCCGCGCACCCGTCAATGCTGCAGCGTCGGACAACTGTCCCGTCGAAGTGGCGCAGCATTACGCCAGTTCCAAGCCGCGCTGTCTCTACGTCAGGTTCAGGCTATGACCACGCTCCGGCTCGCCCGGCCCCGCAGCGGCGCACAATGCCATGCCGGGTTCTCCCTCATCGAATTGATGATCTCCCTGACCATCGGCCTGGTCATTGCCGGCGCCTCGTTTTACGCCTACCTGGGCACGGCCCGCGCGACAAAGATGGCCGAGGCGCAGGGAAGGATGTACGAGGACGGCCAGGCCGCACTGATGATCCTCACGCAGCAGCTGCGCATGGCCGGCGCCAATCCGCAGCAGGCCGACCGGGCCGACAATGCTGCGCCGGCGCTGTCGAGCCGCCACAATCCGGTCTACCTGCCGATGCCCGAATATGCCGGGTTCGCGCTGGCGCCGGCAACCTACAGCCCATCGGGATTCAGTATCCGGGGCTGCACCACATCGTTTAGCAACATCGATACGCAAGGTCAGATCGACGCCCTGACCTGCGTGCCGGGCAGCGGCTCGCAGTCCATTGCCATCAACTACGAGGCCGATCGGTTCAATACGGTCGCAACCGACGCAGGCCTGCCGACGGACTGCCTCGGAAACGCGCTGCCGTCGATCACGGCGACATTGCCAACGGTGATCGGCTCGGGCGTCGGCACGACCGACGTCACCTATGCGGTGGCCGACAACCGGTTCTATGTCGGCGCAACGCCGGCGATGACGAGCTTGTACTGCAAGGGCAATGGCGCCGCCGCAGCGCTGCCGCTGGTGGACAACATCGAGAACCTGCAGTTTTCGTACGGGGTGAGAAGCACCGCCGATGCGACGAGCACGGCTGCCGTCGCCGGGTATCTGAGCGCCGATCAGATCAGCACCCAAGCCGACCTGGCAGCCCTGCAAAACGACGCTGCACGCTGGGCCAAGGTGCTGACCGTGCGCATCTGCATCGTGGTGCGCAGCGAGCTGCCCGTGGTATCGAACCCGGGCTCGGCGCGCTATCTGAAATGCGATGGAACCATGGAGACGGCACCGCCCGACCTGCGGCTGCGGCATGCATACTTTACAACCGTGGTACTGCGGAACCGGCGACTGTGAAACCTGATCCCATGCCAGCACTCGCCAGAAAATTGCCTGCGACGACCAGCCGCTGCACGCCGCCACGCGCCGCGCCCGTGCGCCGGTTGCGCGGTCCCGAACACCAGCGCGGCCTGGTCCTGATCGTTGCATTGATCATGCTTGGCGTGATTTCACTGCTTGCCATTTCCAGCGTGCGCAATGCCGCATCGACCGAGACGGTTGCAGGCAACGTGCGCACGACAGAACTGGCGACGCAGGCTGCCGAGATCGCGTTGCGTCACTGCGAGGCGTCCGTTCTGGAGACGCTGTCGGCGGCCTCCGGCGCGCCGGCGGCGTACCCGACAACCTTCAATTCCGGCAATATCCTGTCGCCTGCAAGTGCTGCTCGCTGGCAGAACATGGCCAACTGGGACAGCACGACGTCTGCTGCCTACGTTCTTCCACTGACCATGGTGAACCAGCCCGGAATGGCGACGACGACCTACAAGCGCCCGCCCGAATGCATGGTCGAGCCCTTGCCGGTGATGCCGGCCGGCGCCGGTGCAGTCCTCAGTACATCGACCTCGTTCGTCATCACTGCCCGCGGCTTCGGCCCGGAAGTTTTGGCCGCCAGTACCAGCCGCAGTCGCCCGGTCGGCAGCGAGGTCTGGATGCAGTCGCAGATCGACGTGCAATGAAAGGACCCGCGATGACAGCCGCCCGAATCCGCATGCGTGCCGTTGCCGACGACGATCGGGCGGCTTGCCGCAGGCCGCCCGTCTGGATCAGGATGCTCTGTCCGCTCGCGCTGCTGCTGTGGACGCTGCCCGCGCATGCGGAGGCCTATGCATTTCCAGGCAATCTGCCGGCGAGCTGCAGC
>JANXSS010000329.1 GCA_025356535.1 Herminiimonas sp. | reverse complement strand
ATCTGAAGCCGCTGCTGCCGATCTATATCTCGATGGTCGACAGCGGCAACCTGGCCGCGCACCTGATGACGCTGCGCCCCGGGCTGCTGGAACTGATCGACGCGCCGATCGTGCCGGCGCGCCTGTGGCATGGTCTGCACGACACCTTGCAGGTGCTGCTGCAACATCAGGCCGGCAGCGACGCCGTGAGGTCGCTGCCGCCGGCCGCGCCGGCAGCGACCGGTACGCCGCACATGACGGCGACGCCCGCTTCGCTGCTGCAGTTCCAGACCGTGCTCGCCGGCGTGCTGGCGCAGCCGCCGGTTGATCTGCACGCGGTGCTGGCGGCGCTCGACCAGCTGGGCGCGCACGCACAGGCATATGTGGCGACACTTTCGGTGGTGCCGGAGACGCCGCACAACTGGTGGGCGCGCGCCCTGTCGCGCCAATGCACCGAGGCGCACCAGGAGTTGCTGCGCATGGCGCCCTGGCTCGACCGGCTGCAGGCGCAGGCCGTGGCAACGCCGGTGTTTGCCCGCATTCCGACGCTGCTGGAGGTGGCGCGCCGCGATGGCGCAACCGTGGCCGGTGCCGATGCGTTGCTGGCCGCGGCCCTCGACGCCGCCAGCACCGCGGCCATCGAACGCATTCGCCTGATCGAGGCGCTGGCAGTGCAGACGAACGATTTTGCGCGCATGGAATACGGCTTCCTGTACGACCCGGCGACGCACCTGCTGGCAATCGGCTACAACCTGTCCGAGCGGCGCCTCGACCAGAGTTACTACGACCTGCTGGCCTCGGAAGCGCGCCTCGGCAGCTTCGTCGCCATCGCGCAGGGGCAGATACCGCAGGATAACTGGTTCGCCCTCGGCCGCCAGCTGACGGTGGCCGGCGGCGAGCCGATCCTGCTATCCTGGAGCGGCTCGATGTTCGAGTACCTGATGCCGCTGCTGGTGATGCCGAACTATCCGAACACGCTGCTCGACCAGACCTACAAGGCAGCGGTCGAACGGCAGATCGACTATGGCGCCCAGCGCAGCGTGCCGTGGGGTATTTCCGAATCCGGCTACAACGCGTTCGACGCCAGCCTCAATTACCAGTACCGCGCCTTCGGCGTGCCGGGCCTGGGACTGAAGCGCGGCCTCGGTGATGACCTGGTGGTGGCGCCCTACGCCTCGATGATGGCGCTGATGGTTGCGCCCCAGGCCGCCTGCGCCAACCTGATGCGCCAATCCGCCGAAGGTTTCGAAGGCCGCTTCGGCATGTACGAGGCGATCGACTACACCCCGTCGCGGGTGCCGCGCGGCCAGTCGCATGCCCTGATCCGCTCCTACATGGTGCATCACCAGGGCATGGGATTGCTGGCCTGCGCCTACCTGCTGCTGGGCCAGCCGATGCAGCGGCGCTTCGCCTCCGATCCGCTCTTGCAGTCGGCCATGCTGCTGCTGCAGGAACGCATACCGAAGCCGACGGCAGCCTATGCCAACACGTCCGAGCTGGCCGACATCCGCTCGGTGGCGAGCGAAACCGCGATGCCGATGCGCATCATCAACCGCGCCGACACCCGCACGCCCGAAATCCAGCTGCTCTCCAATGGCCGCTATCACGTCATGGTCACCAGCGCCGGCGGCAGCTACAGCCGCTGGCGCGACCTGGCGGTTTCGCGCTGGCGCGAAGACGGCACCCGCGACAACTGGGGCGCCTTCTGCTACGTGCGCGATGTCGCCGACGGCAAGTACTGGTCGACCGCCTTCCAGCCGACGCTGGTGCAGCCGAAGCATTACGAGGTGATCTTTTCCGAAGGCCGGGCCGAATACCGCCGCAGCGACAACGAACTCGAAATGCATACCGAGATCGTGGTCTCGCCGGAGGATGACATCGAGCTGCGCCGCACGAAGATCACCAACTGCTCGCGCGTGAAGCGCACCATCGACTTCACGAGTTACACCGAAGTGGTGATGGCGCCGGCGGCAGCAGACGACGCCCATCCGGCATTTTCCAACCTGTTCGTGCAGACCGAGATTTTGCGCGAGCAGCCGGCAATCCTGTGCACCCGGCGGCCCCGTTCGCTGCATGAAAAGAGTCCGTGGATGTTTCACCTGATGGCCCTGCACGGCGCCGGCGGCGACAACAAAAGCGTCTCGTTCGAGACCGACCGGATGCAGTTTCTCGGGCGCGGCAACACGCCGCGCGCGCCGCAGGCGATGCAACAGCCGGCACTGTCGAACAGTGCCGGCTCGGTGCTCGATCCGATTGCATCGATTCGCCAGCAGATCACGCTGGAGCCGGAACAATCGGTGGTCGTCGACATCGTCACCGGCATGGCCGAGACCCGCGAGGCCAGCATCGGCCTGGTACAGAAATTCCACGACCGGCACTTGGCCGACCGCGTGTTCGAACTGGCCTGGACCCATAGCCAGGTCGTGCTGCGTCAGCTCAATGCCAGCGAAGCCGATGCGCAGCTCTACAGCCGCCTGGCAAATTCGATCATCTATGCCAATGCGCAGCTGCGCGCCGATGCCAGCGTGCTGGTCAAGAACCACCGCGGCCAGTCGGGCCTGTGGGGCTATGCGATTTCGGGCGACCTGCCGATCGTGCTGCTGCAGATCCGGGATTCGGCCAACATCGAGCTGGTGCGCCAGCTGGTGCAGGCGCATGCCTACTGGCGCTTGAAGGGCCTGGCGATCGACCTGGTGATCTGGAACGAGGACCACGCCGGTTACCGGCAGGTGCTGCAGGAGCAGATCATGGGCCTGATCGCCTCCGGCATCGACGCCCGGGTGATCGACCGGCCCGGCGGCATCTTCGTGCGCCTGGCCGAACAGGTGGCAAATGAAGACCGCATCCTGATGCAGTCGGTGGCGCGGGCGATCCTGTCGGACGCCGCCGGCACGCTGGCCGAGCAGATCGGCCGCCGCGGCGCCACCGACGTGCGCCTGCCGGCGCTGGTGCCGTCGCGCACGGCGCAGGCCGCCGCAGCCGCGAGCGCCGCAGCCGCGCCCGGCATGAGCGCCGGCACGCCGCTGCAGGACGACCTGATCCTGACCAACGACTTCGGCGGCTTTTCTGCCGATGGCCGCGAATACGTCATCACCACCGGCGCCGGAGCGCGCACGCCGGCGCCGTGGTCGAACGTGCTGGCCAATGCCAGCTTCGGCAGCGTCATTTCGGAAAGCGGCCAGGCCTACACCTGGGGCGAGAACGCGCATGAATTCCGCCTGACGCCCTGGAACAACGATCCGGTCTCCGACACCGGCGGCGAAGCCTTCTACCTGCGCGACGAGGACAGCGGCCGCTACTGGTCGCCGACGCCCTTGCCACGGCGCGGCGCGGGCAGCTATCGTACCCGGCATGGCTTCGGCTACAGCGTCTTCGAACACAGCGAGGACGGCATCAGTTCCGAACTCTGCGTCTACGTCGCCCTGGACGCCTCGATCAAGTTCTCGGTGCTCAAGGTGCGCAACGACGGCGCGAGCGCGCGCCGCATGACGGCCACCGGCTACGTCGAATGGGTGATGGGCGACATGCGGCCCAAGACCGGCATGCATGTCGTAACAGAAGCCGATCCGGTGACCGGCGCCCTGTTTGCAAGAAATGCCTACAACACCGAGTTCCCCGAGCGTATCGGCTTTTTCTATGTCGATGCGGCGGCCCTGACGATGACCTGCGACCGCACGGAATTCATCGGCCGCAACGGCGGCCTCGACAATCCGGCAGCCCTTGCCAGGACCCGCCTGTCGGGGCGTCTCGGCGCCGGGCTCGATCCGTGCGCCGCCATCCAGGTGCCGTTCGACCTGGCCGCCGGCCAGCAGCGCGAGATCGTCTTCATCCTTGGTGTCGCCGGTCGCCGCAGCGCCGATGTCAGCAGCATCATCCAGCGCTTTCGCGGCGTGGCGGCGGCGCGCGATGCGCTTGCCGCCGTCAATGCGCACTGGAGCGAGACGCTCGGCGTGGTCCAGGTCGATACGCCCGACGCCGCCGTCAACGCGCTGGCCAACGGCTGGCTGATGTACCAGACCATCGCCTGCCGGCTGTGGGCGCGCAGCGGCTACTACCAGTCCGGCGGCGCCTTCGGCTTTCGCGACCAGCTGCAGGACGTCATGGCGATGGTGCATGCAAAGCCGGGCCTGGTGCGCGAGCACCTGCTGCTGTGCGCGGCGCATCAGTTCGAGCAAGGCGATGCGCAGCACTGGTGGCATCCGCCCTCGGATCGGGGCGTGCGCACCAAGTGCTCGGACGACTATCTCTGGCTGCCGCTGGCGGTGCACCGCTACGTCACCGCCACCGGCGACACCGGCGTGCTCGGCGAACGGGCGCTTTATCTCACCGGTCGCGAACTGCGCCACGACGAGGATTCGTATTACGACCTGCCGACCCGCTCCGACCAGGTCGGCACGCTGTATGAACACTGCGTGCGCGCCATCGAACGCGGCCTGCGCTTCGGCGTGCACGGCCTGCCCCTGATCGGCTCCTGCGACTGGAACGACGGCATGGACAAGGTCGGGGAAGAGGGCCGCGGCGAAAGCGTATGGCTGGCATTTTTCCTCTTCGACGTGCTGACGCGTTTTTCCCGTGTCGCCCGGCTGCAGCGCGATGCGGCCTTCGAGGCCCGCTGCCTCGATCAGGCATCCATCCTGCAGCGTAATATCGAGGCCAATGGCTGGGACGGCGGCTGGTACCGGCGCGCCTATTTCGACGACGGCACGCCGCTGGGCTCGGCCAGCAATCCGGAATGCCAGATCGATTCGATCTCGCAGAGCTGGGCGGTGCTCTCGGGCGCCGGCAGCGCCGAGCGCACCCGAGTCGCCATGCAGGCCGTCGACACCCGGCTGGTGCGGCGCGACCATGCGCTGATACAGCTGCTCGACTCGCCGTTCGACAAGTCCGACCTCAACCCCGGCTACATCCGCGGCTATGTTCCGGGGGTGCGCGAAAACGGCGGCCAGTACACCCATGCGGCGGTCTGGACGGCGATGGCGTTCGCCCGCCTGGGCGACAGCGCACGGGCCTGGGAGCTGCTGGGCATGATCAATCCGATCAATCACGGCCGCAGCGCCGCCGATGTGGCCACCTACCGGGTCGAGCCCTATGTCGTGGCCGCCGACGTGTATGGCGTCGCGCCCCATGTCGGGCGCGGCGGCTGGACCTGGTACACCGGTTCGAGCGGCTGGATGTACCGGCTGATCGTGGAGTCGCTGCTGGGCCTGCGCCTGGAAGTCGAACGGCTGTATTTTTCGCCGTGCCTGCCGGCCGACTGGCCGCAGTTTTCGCTGACCTATCGCTTTCGCACCAGTTCCTATCAGATCACCGTGCTGCAGGCGGTGGCGGGTACGGCGGCGGCGGGCACGGCAGGCATCACGATCGACGGCGCCGGCTTCGATGGCGGCTACGTGCCGCTGGTCGACGACGGCACCCGACACCGGGTCGAAGTGCGGATCGTGGTGCAGGCGCTGCCGTGAGGCTTACAATCGGGTCCGGACGATCACGAGAAAAGGACAGAGCGATGGCAGCAGATCAGGCAACGGGGGCGGCGGCATGAAGCTGGCTACCTGCAAGCTTTATTCAAGACCCGGGTGGTTCCACAAAGCACTACCTTACCGCCGTCAACCGGTCTAAATCCATAGAATCGCTCCCGCGAAGTGCCAGGAAGTATCGTAACGTCGCACTAAAAAGGGTAGCTAGATGGGTAGTTATAGGTTAGCCTCAAATCTTGGCTGCCCATCTAAGGAAGCGCCGTGCCTTTTGACGATTGCCTAGAACTGATCCACTTAAAGCAATAAATTTCATCTAAATTTGACCCACGTGATTGAATCACCTGCTTAATGTTTGAGCAGGGAGACAGGGAGTGATCACAGTGGGCATGTTAGCCAAGATCAGGCGGA
>JANXSS010000308.1 GCA_025356535.1 Herminiimonas sp. | reverse complement strand
ACCGGCTGCACCGCACTTTGCGCCTGCATCATGATGCAGGCGCGCCACGATTCATAAAGGAATTCCATGAGCTTGAAATGCGGCATCGTCGGCTTGCCCAACGTCGGCAAGTCCACCCTCTTCAATGCCCTGACCAAGGCTGGCATACCGGCAGAAAATTATCCGTTCTGCACCATCGAACCGAATGTCGGCATGGTCGAAGTGCCTGATTCGCGTCTCGATGCCCTGTCGGCAATCGTCAAGCCGCAGAAAATCGTGCCGACCACGGTCGAGTTCGTCGACATCGCCGGTCTCGTCGCCGGCGCCTCCAAGGGCGAAGGCCTGGGCAACCAGTTCCTGGCGCACATCCGCGAAACCGATGCGATCGTCAATGTCGTACGCTGCTTCGAGGATGACAACGTGATCCACGTGGCGGGCAAGATCGACCCGCTCGACGATATCGAAGTGATCCAGACCGAACTTGCGCTGGCCGACATGGCGGCAGTCGAAAAGGCGATCCACCGGGAAAACAAGAAAGCCCGCTCCGGCGACAAGGATGCCGCCAAGCTGGTGGCGCTGCTCGAGCGCATCATGCCGCACCTGGACCGCGCCGAACCGGTGCGTGCAATGGGCCTGGATGCCGAGGAGATGGCGCTGATCAAGCCGCTTTGCCTGATTACCGCAAAACCTGCGATGTATGTCGGCAACGTCTCCGACACCGGTTTCACCGACAATCCCCTGCTCGACAAGCTGAGCGCCTATGCCAAGGCGCAGAATGCGCCGGTGGTGGCAATCTGCGCGGCAATCGAGTCCGAGATCGCCGACCTCGACGATGCCGACAAATCCGAGTTCCTGGCCGACATGGGCATGAGCGAACCGGGACTCGACCGCCTCATTCGTGCCGGCTACGACCTGCTCGGGCTGCAGACGTACTTCACCGCCGGCATCAAGGAAGTGCGCGCCTGGACCATCCACAAGGGTGATACGGCGCCGCAGGCAGCCGGCGTCATCCACACCGATTTCGAGCGGGGCTTCATCCGGGCGCAAACGATTGCCTACGACGACTTCATCCAGTACAAGGGAGAAACCGGCGCGAAAGATGCCGGCCGGATGCGCGCCGAGGGCAAGGAATATGTCGTCAAGGATGGCGATGTACTGAACTTCCTGTTCAATGTTTGAGTTGCCTTAAAGAATTGGCAGTTTAAAATACCGTCGTGTGACAGAGGCCCGCGCCATGACCGGTTGTCGTCCGGCCCCAGGGCACGCTGGTGCATGACGACGTCTGACCGTGCCGCTTTACCGCATTGAATGGCCTGCCGATTCGTAACCGTTCCGTCTCCAAGTCAGGCACATGCAGAATCCCCTGCAGCAGGAAAACCGTGAACTTCGCCAGCAGCTCGGCCTGCTGCTGGAACAGGCGCGTGCGAACCAGGAGATCATGCAGCGGTATCAGCAGTTCGATCTGCAGTTCATCGGGGCCGACGGTTTTCGCGACCTGATCGAGCGCATTTTTGACACCCTGTCGGCCTCGTCCGACCTCGACGTGGTGACGCTGACGCTGTTCGATGCCGATCATGACATCCGGCGCATTCTCGCCGAGTTGCAGGTCGACCTGTCGCTCTTTCCGAACCTGGCCTTTCTCGAACACAGCAGGCAGCTCGGCTGGCTGCACGGCCGCCTGCAGGCGCCGCTGTTGGGCCGCTATCATGCCGGGGAGTACGACGCCTGCTTTTTCTCCCCTGACATGACGCCGGCAAGCATTGCCATCGTGCCGTTGCGGCGCAACCACCGGCTGATCGGCGTGCTCTGTCTGGGCAGCCGCGACGTCAGCCGCTTTGCCGCCGACATGGCAACCGACTTCATCGAACACATGGCCTCGATCGTCGCTGTCTGCCTGGAAAACGTCATCAATACCGAGCGCCTGAAGCACATCGGCCTGATCGATCCGCTAACGGGCGTCAACAACCGCCGCTATGTCGAGCAGCGCCTGCTGGAAGAAGTCGGTCGTACCCGGCGCCAGGCCTACTCGCTGACCTGTTTGTACATCGACATCGATCATTTCAAGAAGATCAACGACAGCGCCGGCCATCATGGCGGCGACCTGGTTCTGCGCGAAGTGGCCAGCCGCATCAAGGCGGAACTACGGCTGTCGGATGCGCTGGGGCGTTTCGGCGGCGAGGAATTCGTCGCGCTGCTGATCGATGCGCCGCTGGGCGATGCGCTGGTGGTGGCCGAGCGCATCCGCGCAGGCGTGGCCAATCAGCCATTCCTGCTTGCTGACCGCAACCAGATTCAGGTGACCGTCTCGATTGGCGCGGCGACCCTGATTGCACCACCTCGCACCGATTCGCTCGAGACGATTGCCGAAGAGCTGCTGGGGCGTGCGGACCGGGCCTTGTACCAGGCCAAGGAAAGCGGACGCAACCGCGTCATTGGCGCGCAATAGGCGGCACTGGCAGGCAGGAAAATTTCAGGCAGCTGGCTTGAGCCCGGCCTGCAACTGCGCGTACTTCGCCTGCAATTGTTCCGGGGTTTCGCGCCAGGCAGGATCGAAGGGAATGCAGGCGACCGGACAAACCTGCTGGCATTGCGGTTCCGTGTAGTGACCGACGCATTCGGTGCATTTGCGCGGATCGATCTCGTATATCTCGGCGCCCATGTAGATCGCGTCGTTCGGGCACTCGGGCTCGCAGACATCGCAGTTGATGCAGTCGTCGGTAATGAGCAAGGCCATGGTATTGCTTTCGATGCGTATTTCAATGCGTGCCGGCGCGCGTGCGGTGAGGATGCCACGCTATCGGCAGACTCAGCCCGACGCTGCCGTCGGCTTCACACGTCTTGCGCGGCGATCTTTTCCTGCAGCCATTTTTCAACGGATGGAAAGACGAATTTCGAGACGTCGCCGCCCAGTATGGCAATCTCGCGCACGATCGTGCCGGAGATGAACTGATATTGATCCGAAGGCGTCAGAAACAAGGTTTCGACATCCGGCAGCAGGTAACGGTTCATGCCGGCCATCTGGAATTCGTATTCGAAGTCCGATACCGCGCGCAGGCCGCGCACGATCACGCGCGCATCATGACGCCGCACGAAATCCTTGAGCAGGCCGGAAAAGCTCTCGACCTGCACGTTCGGATAATGTCCCAGTACTTCATTTGCAATCGTCAGCCGCTCGTCGAGCGAGAAGAACGGCTTCTTGTTCTTGCTGTCTGCGACACCGACGATCAGTTTGCCGAACAGGCCTGATGCACGCCGTACCAGATCTTCATGACCACGCGTGAGCGGATCGAATGTTCCTGGATAAATCGCTGTGACCATCGTGGCTTCCTCGGGCTGTTGCAAATAAGTGAATCCGCATTATGCCTTAACCAAGGCCGTGTTTCCGCATTGCAGTAAATGGTAAAACACCATCCCGGCGCGATCGGCCCGCAGCACCGTCCAGCCTTCCAGCCAGGCCGGTGCGGGTTGACCCTGCCAGCCGGCCTCCAGGGCACTTTCCGCTTCCACGTAGACGATTCCACCGGCGGCAAGCAGGCTGCGGCAAAGTGGCAGCATTTTCGCGAGCCAGTCCAGATGATAGGGCGGATCGAGAAAGATCAAATCGAATTGGTGCGTGCCACTGCGGGCGATCAAGCCTTGCGTGGTAGTCAGGGCGTCACCGCGCACGATGCTGACTTCGGTGGCGCCGAGCTTGTCACGCGTTGCCTCGAGCTGGCGCACGGCAGGCGTGTGGGCTTCCACCATCAGCACGCTGGCCGCGCCGCGGCTGGCCGCCTCGAAACCGAGCGCGCCGGTGCCGGCAAACAGATCGAGACACCGCACTGCCTCCCAGCGACCGTCCAGCACGTGGGTCAGCCAGTTGAAGACCGTCTCGCGCACCCGGTCCGGTGTCGGGCGCAGGCCGTCGGCTGCCAGCACCGGCAGGGGCGTGCGTTTCCAGCGGCCGCCGATGATGCGCACCTGGTGGGCGAGCACGGCGCGAACCCGTGGCGGGCGCGGTTTTTCGGAAGGGTTTGTTTTCATGGCACGGCTTTTTGAAAAGGGAGTCGATCGCGCGGCAGCTGCGATTGTTGCGTCGCAAGGCAGCATGCCCGGCTAAAAATTGCCGGCGAGCGCTCTGTTAGAATGGCGTCGATTGTAGCCGTGAATGCCAGCGGCGCAATGCCGCGAATGCGCTGCATGCAAGCGCACTGCAAGCCCCCTGCCCGCCAGCTTCGCCTGCCGGATCGACCTACCGAATCACCGCTTCCCGCCAGAGTACCGATGTTTAGTTTTTTTAAGAAGAAACCCAAGGACACAGCACCAGACGCCCCGGCCGCTTCGGCGCTACCGGCGGCCGCGCCATTGCCGGCAGCGCCTCCGTTTGTTTCACCATCGCCACCGATGCCTGAGGCCGGGCAGCCCGCCGCTGCAGCCGTGCCGGTGCGTGGCCTGCCCAGCCGGTTTTCCGCGAATCCGGCACCGGCATCCGTGCCAGTCGTACCGGTGGCGCCGACGGCAACGGCCATGGCGCCTGCCGTCGCTACGGCTGCGACCCCGGCAGTGCAGGCAACGCCAGCAGCGCCGGCTGCACCGCCGCAGCCCATGACGCCGGCCATGCCTGCCATGACCGCCCCACCCAGGGCAGCGATCCCGGTCGCGCCACCCGCGCGCGCTGCGGTGCCTGTCGCGCCACTCGTCCATCCCGTGCCGCGGCCAATAGCGCCACCGGTCCAGCCGGTCCAACCGATGATTGCCGGCGAAATCGACGTCGGCGACGGTGTCATCGTGCGCGAAACGGTGCGGGAAGAACAGAAGCGCAACTGGCTCAGCCGACTGAAAGTGGGCCTGTCGAAGACGTCGTCGAATCTGACGACGCTGTTCGTCGGCGCCAAGATCGGCGACGAACTCTACGAAGAACTGGAGTCGGCGCTGCTGATGTCGGACGCCGGCGTCAGCGCCACGCAGTACCTGCTCGACACCCTGAAGAAAAAAGTGCGCGACGAGAAGCTGACCAGCGCCGAGCAGGTCAAGGCGGCGCTGCGCACGGTCTTCGTCGACCTGCTGACGCCGCTGCAAAAACCGCTGGTGCTGGGCCGTCATCAACCGCTGGTGATGATGGTCACCGGCGTCAACGGCGCCGGCAAGACCA
>JANXSS010000304.1 GCA_025356535.1 Herminiimonas sp. | reverse complement strand
CAGGATCAGGTCGGGCGGCTGGCGCGCGATCGTCGCCAGGGCGTCGATTGCATTGCCGGCGCATTGCGTGCGGTAGCCTTCCGGACGCAGCATGGTCTGCAGCAGCTTGCCGTTGCGGCTGTCGCCATCGACGATCAGGATCATGACCGCAGCGCTGGCCGGCGGTGCCGCCGCGCCGGCACAGGCGAGGCCGGTCGTGTCGGCCCGGCTCACCTTGCGCCCGCAGCCAGCAGGGAGTCGATCGTGGCGTACAGTTCGCGGTAGCGCAGCGGTTTGGCGATGTACGCATCGCAGCCGGCGCGCAGGCTTTTCTCGCGATCGGCCTGCATTGCCAGGGCGGTCAGGGCGATCACCGGAATGGCCGCCGTCAGCGGATCGTTTTTCAGCTGCTTGGTGGCGGTCAGGCCATCCATGCCCGGCAGCTGGATATCCATCAGGATCAGGTCGGGCGGCGCGCTGCGCGCCAGCGCCAGGCCACTTTCGGCGTCGGCGGCGCACAAGGCCGTATGGCCGGCGTTTTTCAGCAGCAGCAGCGCCAGCTTCAGGTTTGCCGGATTGTCTTCGATGATCAGGATGCGGGCCATGGCAGTTTTCTTCAGAGCGGTGACAGGGCGCGCCGGACTTCCGACAGGAAGCCGTGGCGGTCGAAGCCGGCCTTGCCGATGATGTTGATCGCCTGGCGGCGACTGCCATTCAAGTGCTGCCGATCGGCTTCGGTGATGTTCTTGGCCGTCACGACGACGATCGGTATGCTGGCCGTTGCCGCATCGCTTTGCAGGGCGAGGGCGACATCGAAGCCGGTCACCTCGGGCATCATCAGGTCAAGCAGGATCAGGTCGGGTCGCAGGCGCTGCGCCAGGACGATCGCCTCGGCGCCGCCATAGGCGCGCACCACCGCATAGTTCGGCGGCGGCAGGAATGCGGCGATCACTTCGACTGCCTTCGGATCGTCGTCGACCACCAGGACCGTGTGCGTGTGTTCGCAGGTCGGGTCGAGCCCGAGGCTGGCCAGGGAGGCCTTCAACTGGGTGCGGCTGATCGGCTTTTGCAGCACGGCGCCGGCGCCGGCGCGTAGCGCCAGGTGCGCTTCATCCTGCGCCGCGATCACCACCACGGGCACTTGCATCAATGCCGCATTCTCGCGCAGGGAAGCCAGAAAATCCCAGCCGTCGGCGTCCGGCAAGCGCACATCGAGCGTGATGAGCGACAGCGGCTGGCGCGCTGCCACCAGCAGGGCGTCCTCGGCGCTGACGGCGCGCACCACGCTGAACGCTTCCGATTCGAGCAGGAGGCGCAACAGGTCGGCCGAGCGATCGTCGTCCTCCACCACCATCGCCACCCGTGTTATCGGCGCATGCGCCGCCATGTCCGGGTCGACCGCAGGCGGCGCCGCAACGGTCGTGGCCTGGATCGGCGAGCGCAGCGGCAGCCAGACCGCAAAGCGCGCGCCCTCTGCTTCGGCGCTGGCAACGGCGACGGTGCCGCCATGCAGTTCGGCCAGGCGCCGCACCATCGCCAGGCCCAGGCCGGTACCCTCGAAACGACGCGCCAGGCCGCTGTCGATCTGGCCAAACGCCTGGAACAGCCGGTGCAGGTTTTCGCGGGCGATGCCGATGCCGCTGTCGCTGTCGCTGACGCTGATTTCCAAAAATTCCTGGTAGTCGTTATCTGCCAGCATGAAGGCCTGCACCGGCCAGGCGCCGGCAAGGCGCCCGACCGTGCCGCGCGTCACCCGCCGCGCCGACAGGATCACGCGGCTCGCGCGCGCGCTGAATTTCACCGCATTCGACAGCAGGTTGTAGACGATCTGCTTGGTCTTGCGCAGGTCGAGCTGCAACGCGCCCAGCGCTTCGCCGGTCTCCAGCTCCAGCGTGACGCCATGCAGCTGCGCTTTCTCTCGCACGATCGACAGGCTGTTTTGCAGCAGGCGCTGGAGGTCGCCGGTTTCGAGTTCGAGCGTCATCATGCCGGCCTCGACCTTGGACAGGTCGAGGATGTCGTTGATCAGCGACAGCAGGTGTTTGCCCGAGCTGAAGATGTCCTTCAGATAATCGTCCTGCTTCTCGTTGAGCTCGCCGAACATGCGCTCCAGCAGTACCTCGGAGAAGCCGATGATGGC
>JANXSS010000302.1 GCA_025356535.1 Herminiimonas sp. | reverse complement strand
TGAAGATCGTGTCGTCGAAATTGCGGCCGTTGACGAAGCTGCCGGTATTGACATCGATGGTCGTCATCGCTTCGGTCTGGTCGACCACCAGGTAGCCGCCCGATTTCAGGTCGACCCGGCGCCCCAGCGCGCGCTCGATTTCTTCCTCGACGCCGTACAGGTCGAACAGCGGCCGCTCGCCGGTGTAGTGCACCAGGCGCGCCAGCACCGAGGGCGTGTACAAACTGCCGAACTGCTGCAGCATGAGGTAATTTTCGCGCGAATCGACCTGGATGCTGGCCGTGTCGTCGGTGACGAAGTCGCGCAACACGCGCTGCGCCAGGTTCAGATCCTGGTGCATCAGCGTCGGCGCCGGGCGCACCTTCGATTGTTGCAGGATCGTCGCCCAGGTCTTGCGCAGGTAATCCACATCCATCGCCAGGTCGGCATCGGAAGCGTCTTCCGCCATGGTGCGGATGATGAAACCGCCTTTTTCTTCCGGTTGCAGCAGCTTCATGACTTTCTGGCGCAGGGCGTCGCGTTCGGCTTCGTTTTCGATGCGCTGCGAAATGCCGATATGCGAATCCTGCGGCAGATACACCAGCATGCGCCCGGCAATCGAGATCTGTGTCGACAGGCGCGCGCCCTTGGTGCCGATCGGGTCCTTGATCACCTGCACCGTGATTGCCTGGCCGTCGTAGAGAATGCGTTCGATCGGCAGCGGCGCGCTCGGCGGGCCGTCGTGCGAACGGGCATTCCAGATGTCGGCCACGTGCAGGAAGGCGGCGCGTTCCAGGCCGATGTCGATGAAGGCCGACTGCA
Source organism: Herminiimonas sp. (assembly GCA_025356535.1). Lineage (GTDB taxonomy): Bacteria > Pseudomonadota > Gammaproteobacteria > Burkholderiales > Burkholderiaceae_D > JANXSS01. The sequence goes on along the minus strand of JANXSS010000302.1, from coordinate 2,120 downwards.
TGCCGGGCAGCACCCGCACCACCTTGCCGAGATAGATATTGCCAGCCATGCCGCGCGAGAGCGTGCGCTCGATGTGCAATTCCTGCACGGCGCCCTGCAAGACCAGCGCCACCCGGGTTTCCTGCGGCGTGATGTTGATCAGGATGTCTTCGCTCATAAGATTGTCAGCCCGGCCTGTTGCAGCAGTTGTGCGGTTTCGAACAGCGGCAGGCCCATGATGCCCGAGTAGCTGCCGCGGATTTGTTTGATGAACACGGCCGCCATGCCCTGGACGGCATAGCCGCCGGCCTTGTCGTACGGCTCGGCAGTGGCGCAGTAGGCAGCGATCTGCGCCGGTGTCAGCACCGTGAAGTCGACTTCCGAACTCTGCGTGACCTGCCAGACATCGTCCTGATGGCGCACCGTCATGCTGGTGTGGACCAGGTGCGTGCGACCCGACAGGGCGCTCAGCATGGCAGTGGCTTCCTGCGCATTGGCCGGTTTGCCGAGGATGCGGCCGTCGACGACGACCGTCGTGTCGGCGGCCAAGACCGGTCGCATCGGCAGCCTGCGCCAGAGCATGGTCTTCTGCGCAAAGCTGGCCTTGTCGCCCGCCACCCGCAGCACGTAATCGAGCGGCGCCTCGTCGGGCAGTACCGCTTCGCTGATCTCCGGTCCGACCGGCGCCCGGTCACGCAACAGCAGCAGCTCGAACTCGACGCCGATCTGTCTTAACAATTCGCGCCGACGCGGGCTCTTGGAGGCGAGGTAGATCTTGTTGTCGGTCGGTTTCATGTGCTTCTCATACCCGGTGGTAAGGATGGTTCTGCGTGATCGACCACGCCCGGTAAAGCTGCTCTGCAAGGATGACGCGCACCATGCCGTGCGGAAGCGTCAGGCTCGAGATGCGAATCGTCAGGTCCGCACCGGCTTTCAACTGCGCATCGAGCCCGTCGGCGCCGCCGATGATGAATGTAACATCCTGACCATCTTGCTGCCACTTCAACAGGTGGCGCGACAGCTGGACCGTGGTCAGGTCGGCGCCATGCTCATCGAGCACGATGCGGCGACCGCCCTTGGGCAACGCCGCTTCGATCCGTTCGCGCTCGATCGCCATTGCCGTTGCCGCAGTCTTGCTGCCCGAGCGTTCGACCGGCTTGATTTCCTTCAGGTGCAGGCGAAGCTCCGGCGGCATGCGCCTGGCATATTCGTCGAAACCGGCGGCGATCCATGCCGGCATCTTGTGGCCGACGGCCGCAATCGTCAGCTGCATGCGAATGCCGCCCATGACGGGCCGGTTGACGGCGGGCGCGAGCGCAAGACGGACAATGCAGTCGGGCAGCGCCGGTACAAGATCGTGCCGACTAGTCGGCGGTCTTGGTTTTCAGGGCAGTGCGCTTGACCGGTGCCCGCTTTGCCGCCGCCACTTTTGCCGACACCACTGCCGTCTTGGTCTGCTTGACTTTCACGGTCTTGCCGGCCGGCTGATCGCCGGTCGCACGCTTGCGCGCGGGCTTGGCGGCTGCTGTTTTTGCCGCCACAGTCTTGGCAGCGGTTTTTTTCGCCGCCGGCTTGCGTGCCGGCTTTTCGGCAACGTCGTCGCTTGCCTGGCTGGTCGTCAGGTGGCGGCCGGCGGCTTTCTTCGGCGGCGCATCCATCGGCTCGGACGCCGTACGCTGCGAGACGCGTTTCGCGGCGCCCAGCTTGATTTCCTTCTCGCCCCAGATTTCTTCCAGGCGGTAATAGGCACGGATCGCCGGCTGCATGATGTGCACGATCATGTCGCCGAGGTCGACCAGCACCCATTCGCCGGTGTCTTCGCCTTCGACACTGAGAATGGTTCCGCCGTTTTCCTTGACCTTGTCGCGCACCGAGGCAGCCAGCGCCTTGGTCTGACGGTTCGAGGTGCCGGAGACGACTGCGATCCGGTCGAACAGGCTGGTCAGATGCACCGTGTCGAACACCTTGATGTCCTGTGCCTTCACGTCTTCCAGTGCATCGATGACAATGGCCTGCAGTTTTTTGATATCCATTTAACGTCTTTTATATAAATTGTGTTGTTCAATATAGTCTAGCACCCCGGCCGGCACCAGCTTTTCGGGTCGTTGGTTCTCTAGTAACTGCGCCCGGATGCCGGTGGC
>JANXSS010000237.1 GCA_025356535.1 Herminiimonas sp. | reverse complement strand
CTTGCCGAACAGCTGTTCGAGATAGGAAAGAGAAATCTCCTGGCGGGCACTGATGCCGGCAAGCGTCACCGGACCCTGGTCCTGTCGCATTGCCAGGTCGATCATCGCGGTCACCGCGAAACGTCCCTTGGTTGTCAAACGCATGAAACCTCGTCTTGGATGCAGAAACTTTGACGGAACCGACATGCAGCCGATCGTTCGCAGCTAATAGTCGATTGATTTGGTCAAGTATAGCAAACTTGAGTAATCTTGTCAGGTACTGCCAGGGAACGCTGGAAGTGCAATGCCGGCTTGTGCACATGCAGCATTATTTCATGGATGCACTAACTGCGCTGACAGGAGCGTGGCGGCCATTTGGCGATTCCAGGAGTGCCATGCCGCCGAACAGGCTTTGCATCGAGGCGTTGGAAATGAAGCTGAGATTGTAGGGATGCTCGGCCACCGCCTTCGGAAAGCCCGCCGATACCGGCAAGGCATCGATCAGCGCGGCAACCTTGCCCCACAAAACCAGGGTGGGCGGCTGCCTGCCAGCCGATGCCGCATGGCTCTGCAGGGCGGCCAGCACGACGGCCAGGAACGGCCGCCAGGCCCGCGCTTCCTGCAGCGGCGGCACGTCGGGGCGAAACACCAGCGCGGCATTCAACAGCAGAAAGCCGTTCGCCAGCAGGTTTTCCTGCAACTGCGCAAGTGTCTGGACCAGGGTCGAGCCATCGGCCCGTGCTGCCGCCGCAACACCTTCGAGTGCGTTGCCGGCAGTGCGATCCGGCGCCAGCCGGCCATCGGCAACCAGCAGCATCTTCATGAAGTTGCGCAGCGAGGTGGCGCGGTTGACGGCTTTCGACAGGCCGGTGTCGGACCAGAGGCTGCCGACCGCGCCATCCATGAAGCAAACGCCGGTTGCACTCGCCGCCCTGGGATACGGCCCCTCGCCGACCAGGACGTAACGCACCGCACCGAGCGGCATGCTGAAGGCGGCAAACAGGCGTGCCTCGGTGGGGAGGTAGGACGCGCCGAGCAGACCGGGCAGATAGGCCGGATCGGCAGCGGCAAGCGATTGCAGGCCCGCTTCGAGAACTGCATGCCAGTCGGGATGCGCCGAACGCAGCATCGTCCCAAATTGCGCAGGAATTTCCACCGGCCCCGGCATGGCCTAGCTCTGTGCGAACGGCACGATATTGTCGCTGCCCGAAGCGCCGAAAAGCTGCTCCTTGACGGTGCGCAACTGGTCGCGCACCTGCGCCGCTTTCTCGAACTCCAGGTTCTTTGCATGGTCGACCATCAGCTTCTCGAGCCGCTTGATCTCCTTGCTGACCTGCTTTTCGCTCATCGACTCGTATTTTGCGGTTTCCTGCGCAGCCTGCAACTCGGCACGCGCTTCCTGCGGACTGTAGACGCCGTCGATCAGGTCCTTGATCTGCTTGGTGATGCCTACCGGCGTGATGTTGTTGGCCAGGTTGAAGGCAATCTGCTTGGTGCGCCGGCGGTCCGTTTCATCGATGGCCCGGCGCATCGAATCGGTCACCTTGTCGCCATACAGGATCGCCTTGCCGTTGAGATTGCGCGCCGCCCGCCCGATGGTCTGGATCAGGCTGCGTTCGGAGCGCAAGAAACCTTCCTTGTCGGCGTCGAGAATTGCCACCAGCGAGACTTCCGGCAAGTCCAGGCCTTCGCGCAGCAGGTTGATGCCGACCAGCACATCGAAGGTGCCCAGGCGCAGGTCGCGGATGATTTCCACCCGCTCGACCGTATCGATGTCGCTGTGCAGGTAGCGCACCTTGATGCCGTTGTCGCTCAAGAATTCGGTCAACTGCTCGGACATGCGCTTGGTCAAGGTGGTTACCAGCACCCGTTCGTTCTTGCGCACCCGGTCGGTGATCTCGTTCATCAGGTCGTCGACCTGGGACGACGCCGGCCGCACCTCGATGGCCGGATCGATCAGCCCGGTCGGCCGCACCACCTGCTCGACCACCTGCCCGGCATGCTTGGTTTCATAGTCGGCCGGCGTGGCGGAGACAAAGATCGTCTGCCGCATCTTGCCCTCGAATTCATCGAAGCGCAGCGGCCGGTTGTCCAGCGCCGACGGCAGCCGGAAGCCGTAATCGACCAGGTTGGTCTTGCGCGCCCGGTCGCCGTTGTACATGCCGTTCAACTGGCCCAGCAGGACATGCGACTCGTCCATGAACATCAACGCATCCTGCGGCAGGTAATCGACCAGCGTCGGCGGCGGCTCGCCCGGCATCGCGCCGCTCAGGTGTCGGGAATAGTTTTCGATGCCTTTGGTAAATCCGATTTCCTGCATCATTTCCAGGTCGAAACGGGTACGCTGCTCCAGGCGCTGTTCCTCGATCAACTTGTTTTCCTTGCGAAAGAATTCCAGCCGGTCGCGCAATTCCACCTTGATCGATTCGATGGCGCGCAAGACAGTCGAGCGCGGCGTGACGTAATGCGAGCCCGGATAGACGGTAAAGCGCGGAATCTTCTGGCGGATGCGCCCCGTCAGCGGATCGAACAGCTGCAGGCTGTCGATCTCGTCGTCGAACATCTCGATGCGCACGGCGAGCTCGGCGTGCTCGGCAGGAAAGACGTCGATGGTGTCGCCGCGCACGCGGAAGGTGCCGCGGCTGAAATCGATCTCGTTGCGGGTGTACTGCATCTGGATCAGGCGGGCGATGATGTCGCGGTGGCTGACCTTGTCGCGCGAACGCAGCGTCAGGATCATCTGATGGTATTCGTTCGGGTTACCGATGCCGTAAATCGCCGAGACGGTTGCCACGATCACCACGTCGCGCCGCTCCATGAGCGACTTGGTGCAGGACAGGCGCATCTGCTCGATATGCTCGTTGATCGAGGAATCCTTCTCGATGAACAGGTCGCGCTGCGGCACGTAGGCTTCCGGCTGGTAGTAATCGTAGTAACTGACGAAATACTCGACGGCGTTCTGCGGAAAGAACTCGCGAAATTCACTGTAGAGCTGCGCTGCCAGTGTCTTGTTGGGCGCAAAGATGATCGCCGGCCGGCCCATGCGGGCGATAACGTTGGCCATCGTGTAAGTCTTGCCGGAGCCGGTCACGCCAAGCAGCGTCTGGTAGGACAAGCCGTCGTCGATGCCATCGACCAGTTGCGTGATCGCGGTGGGCTGGTCGCCGGCCGGCAGAAACGGTTGAAAAAGGCGAAACGGGGAATCGGGAAACGTGACGATCTTGGACTCGTCGATGGTGCTGGTAACCTGGGATAAATCAGCCATGGACAGTGGACCTTTGGTAATATAGCGAGCTACTGCAGCGCGGCCAATCTCGCCCGGCGCAATCCTTTTTTCTAACCCGACAAGCTGACGAAGCGCCGATTCCCGCAAGATTTTCGCGCGCCTGACAGCCAACTTTTTATGTTATCACGATGAACGCACCCCTACCTTCGTCCGTCCTTTCCGCCATCGAAATGGCACCCCGCGACCCGATCCTGGGTCTGACGGAAGCCTTCAATGCCGATCCGAATCCGCAGAAGATCAACCTCGGCGTCGGTGTCTACTATGACGAACATGGCAAGGTGCCGTTGCTGAACTGCGTTAAGAAAGCCGAAGCGATCCTGATGGAAAAGGCGGCGCCGCGCACCTACCTGCCGATCGAAGGCCTGGCGGCCTACGACAAAGCGGTACAGGAGCTCGTATTTGGTGCCGGCAGTGCAGTAATTCAAGAAAAAAGAGCGATCACCGCGCAGGCAATCGGTGGCACCGGCGCATTGAAGCTCGGCGCCGATTTTCTGAAGCGGTTTTCGCCGGATTCCCAGGTCTTCATCAGTGATCCGAGCTGGGAAAACCACCG
>JANXSS010000235.1 GCA_025356535.1 Herminiimonas sp. | reverse complement strand
CAGAATAGTTTGCTGTACTCGATGAAGAGCATGCGTGACGCGCTGGCGCAAATTGTCGGTCAGGTGCGCGCCGGTACCGACACCATGGCAACCGCATCAAGCCAGATCGCGCAAGGTAATCTGGATCTGTCGTCGCGCACCGAGCAGCAGGCCAGCGCCCTGGAAGAGACCGCCTCGTCCATGGAGGAACTTGCCTCGACCGTGAGCCAGAATGCCGACAATGCCCGACAAGCCGACAAGCTGGCGGTCGCTGCCTCGGATGTCGCCTGGCGAGGCGGCCAGGTCGTGGCCAAGGTCGTCGACACGATGGGCGCCATCAACGATTCGTCGCGCAAGATCGTCGATATCATTGCCGTCATCGACGGTATTGCGTTCCAGACCAACATACTGGCCCTGAATGCGGCAGTCGAAGCCGCGCGCGCCGGTGAGCAGGGGCGCGGCTTTGCCGTCGTTGCCGCGGAAGTGCGCAATCTTGCCCAACGCTCGGCAGCAGCTGCCAAGGAAATCAAGGCACTGATCGGCGACTCCGTGGAAAAAGTCGAGGGCGGCGCAAAGCTGGTCGACGAAGCCGGCGCAACGATGAACGAGATCGTCGACAGCATCAAGCGCGTCACCGACATCATGGGCGACATCACCAAGGCCAGCCAGGGGCAGCAAACCGGCATCGAGCAGATCAACAGCGCGATTACCCAGATGGATGACGTCACGCAGCAGAACGCCGCCCTGGTCGATCAGGCCGCCGCAGCCTCGGCAGCCTTGCAGGATCAGGCCGCCGGCCTGCTGCAGCTCGTCTGCACGTTCACCACGCAGGAAAAGCGCACGCTGCCTGCCATCGGGCGCTGACGCCCTGTCGGCCCCGGGAGCACCGGTGCGACGCTAAGCTGTGCTTGACAGGCTACTGCGCGCTCCGGCTTTGCGCCTCCGGTGCTCTGCGTACCGACGTACGCGTCCGCTGCTCGGCACAAATCCGAACCGCTCGCTACGCCTTTCAAACCCAGCCTAGAGGCCGTCCGGTTCGACCGGCTGCCCGGCCGGCAGCACCTCATGCGCCCCGCCGCTGCCGAAATAGCGTTTTGCCCGCCTGCCCCAGTCATCCAGATAGGTGTAAGCCACCGGCACCACCACCAGCGTGAGCAGGGTCGAGGTGATGATGCCGCCGATGACGGCGCGGCCCATCGGCGCCTGCTGCTCGCCGCCGTCGCCCAGACCGAGCGCCATCGGCAGCATGCCGAACAGCATTGCCAGCGTGGTCATGACGATCGGCCGCAGCCGCACCTGGCCGGCGGCCAGGATGGCGTCGTGCTGGCCCATGCCGGCGCGCTGCGCCTGGTTGGTGAAGTCCACCAGCAGGATCGCGTTCTTCGTCACCAGCCCCATCAGCATGATGAAGCCGATGATCGAAAAGATGTTCAGCGTGCTGCGCGTGACCAGGAGCGCGATGAACACGCCGATCAACGAGAAAGGCAGCGAGGCCATGATCGCCAGCGGCTGCAGGAAGCTGCCGAACTGCGACGCCAGGATCAGGTAGATGAAGATCACCGCGATGCCCAGCGCGGCAAGGGCGGCACTGAAGGCGTCCTGCATGTCCTTGGTCTGGCCGCCGACGTCGAAGCGGTAGCCGGGCGGCAGTTCGATGGTCTTGATGAGCTGCTGCACTTCGGTGCCGACGTCGCCGGCCGGCCGGCCTTCGACGTTTGCATTGATGCCGACGCGGCGCTGCAGGTCCTGGCGCTTGATCACCTGCGGGCTGGTCGCGGCCACGAAGGTGACCACCTGGCGCAGCGGCACCATCACGGCGCGGCCGTCGGCGCCGATGCGGCTGCTGGCAACCGACAGGTCGGCCAGGTCCGCGATCTTCTGCCGGCCGGACTTGGGCAGCTGCACGTTGACCTCGTAGTTCTGGCCATCGGCTGCCAGCCAGCGGCTGACCGCGTCGCCGGCCACGAAGGGGCGCAGCGCGGCGCCGATCTGCTGCAGCGACACGCCGAGGTCGCTTGCCAGCGCATTGTCGACCTTGACGATGACCGACGGGTTGGCGGCAGTCAGGCTGTTTTCCAGGTCGGTGATGCCGCGAATCGCCGCGACCTTCACCATCACCTGGGCGACCACCGCTTGCAGCTTGTCGGCTTCGGCGCCGAGGATGGCAATGTAGATCGGCTTGTTCCAGCCAACGGAGAGCTCGATGCCGGCGATCTGGCCGATGCGCTGGCGCAGGTCTTTCTCGATGTCCTTCTGCGCGCGCCGCGCCACCAGCTTGTTGTCGACCAGCTTCAGGTTGACCGTGGCCGTGTTGCGGCCATCCTCGGTGCCCACCGTCGTGTCGACGATGGCAATTTCCGGATAGGCCTTCAGGGCTTGCTCGACCTGCCGCACCTTGGCGTCGGTGTAAGCCAGGCTGGAGCCGACTGCGGTCTTCAGTTTCAACGTGGTGTAGCCCTGGTCGGTCTCAGGCAAAAATTCCGTGCCGATGAACGGCACCAGGAAGAAGCTGCCGACGAACAGCGCCAGCGCCAGGGTGGTCTTGCGCCGTGCCAGCGCCTGCTCCAGCACGCGGCCGTAGAGCGCATGCAGCTGCTCGATGCGATGCTCGATGGCGGCCATTATCCGTCCCAGCCACGGCAGGCGCGCGAAGCGCCCGGCCACCGGATCGCGCCAGACCGACGAGAGCATCGGGTCGAGCGTGAAGCTGACGAACAGCGACACCAGCACCGCAACCGTCACGGTCACGCCGAACTGGAAGAAGAAGCGGCCGATGATGCCCTTCATGAGGGCCACCGGCACGAACACGGCGACGATGGCAAAGGTGGTGGCCATGACCGCGAGACCAATTTCGGACGTGCCCTCGCGGGCGGCGGCCAGGTGGGTCTTGCCCATGCCGAGATGACGCACGATGTTTTCCCGGACCACGATGGCGTCGTCGATCAGGAGGCCGATGCACAGCGACAGCGCCATGAGGGTGAGGAAATTGAGCGTGAAGCCGCAAACCGAGAGCGCGATGAAGGTGGCGATCACCGAGATCGGCAATGTCAGGCCGGTGATGATCGTGCTGCGCCAGGAATGCAGGAACAAGAAGACGATGAGCATCGTCAGCAGGCCACCCTCGATGATGGTGCGCTTGACGTTTGCCAGCGAACTGCGCACCGCGTCCGCATTGGAAAAGACGGTGCTGATCTGCACGTCCGGCGGCAGCCGCTGCGCCAGCTCGCGCACGGCCCGTTGCACGCCGTCGCCGGTCTCGACGATGTTTGCATCCTGCACCTTGACCACCGCGATCGACAGCGACGGCACGCCGTTCAAGCGCGAAATCGAGAACTGCTCGCGGGCGCCATCGACGATTTCGGCCACCTGCTCCAGCAGCACCAGTGCATTGCCGCGCCGGGCGACGATGATCTTGCCAAAGCCGCGCGGGTCGCGGATGCGGCCTTCGATGCGTACCAGCTGTTCGCCGTCGCCGCGGCTGATGCTGCCGGCCGGCAGATCCTGGTTGGTCAGCGCAATGGCCCGCATGACTTCGTCGACGCCGACGTTTTGCGCCCTCAGCTGGTCCGGCTTCAGGTTGACCTGGATCTGGCGCGCCACGGCGCCGCCCAGCGTCACCTTGCCCACACCGGCCACGCCCTGCAGCCGCTTGACGATCACCTGTTCGGCCAGGGTCGACAGCTCGCGCATGCTGTGGCCGCTGGCGGTCACCCCGAGCGTGGTGATCGGCTGCGCATTCTCGCCATCGAAGCGCTCGACGTAGGGTTCCTTGGCATCCTTCGGAAAGGCCGGCCGCACCTGGGCGATCTTGTCGCGCACCTCTTGCGTGACGCGGTCGATGTTGACCGACAGGTCGAACTCGACCACGGTCTCGCTGCGCCCCTCGTAGGAATTCGAGCGGATCATCTTCACGCCCGAGACCGTGTTGACCGTGTCCTCGATCGGCCTGGTCAAATCGTTCTCGACTGCTTCCGGCGAGGCGCCCGGATACAGCACCTGGATGAACACCACCGGCACCTGCACGTTGGGCATCTGCTCGACGCCCAGGCCGGCATAGGAAAACATCCCCAGCACGACCAGGGCCACCATCACCATGGTGGCGAAGACGGGATTCTTGATGCTGACGTCGGTGATCCACATGGCTCAGCTACGCGCCCCAGGCAGGCCGGCCACGGCAGGCACCGCCGGCGCGTCGCCCGGCAGGCGCACCGTGCTGCCGGGTTTTACGTTATCGAGCGGCACCACCAGCACGCGGCTGCCGGGCGCCAGGCCGGCGCTGATCTGCACCAGGCCTTCGTCGTCGTTGCGCAGGCCGGGCGTGACCGGCTGCGCAACGATGGTGCGTCCCTGCAGCAGGAAGACCACCGGGCCGCCGTTGCGGTTGCGCAGCGCCGCCACGGGCAACAGGGGCAACGGCGGCGCGGTGTCGATCGTGATGCCGCCCTTGGCGAACATGCCGCTTTTCAGGCGCCCGCCCGGATTGTCGACGGCAATGTAGACCGTTATGGCGCGCGAGCCGGCCTCGGCTGCCGGGTTGATGCGAACGACGCGGCCGGCGAAGGCGGTGCTGCCGAAGCCTTCGACCGTGAAGCCGACCTGCTGCCCGGCGCCGACCCTGGGGATTTCGCTTGCCGGCACCTGCGCCTCCAGGATCATCTGCTGCAGGCTGACCACGGCAAACAGCGGCATGTCAGGCGACGCTTTTTCGCCGGCCTGCACGAAACGCTTGCTGATGATGCCGTCGATGGGCGAGCGCACCACGGCGTCGTCGATTGCGCGACGGGCGATGTCGAGCTGCGACGCCGCCGATTTGACGGCCGCCTCGGCCAGCGCGACGCTGTTTTGTACGGTATCGACCGCATTCTGGGAGATGAATTTCTGCTGCAGCAGCGCCAGGTTGTTTTCCCGGTTCTTGCGCGCCAGCGCCAGGCGCGCCGTGGCGTCATCCTGCGCCGCCTGCTGGGTCGCCAGCCGCGCGGCCAGGTCGGCGCCGTCCAACCGCACCACGACTTGCCCGCGTGCGACCGCCATGCCTTCTTCCAGCGGCGTCTCGCGCACCTCGGCTGCCACCTTCGATTTCACGGTGGCCTGGCGCAGCGCCGTGAGCGTGCCCGACACCGGCAGGACGATGCGCAGTTCACCGGCTTCGATCAGCATGGTGTCGCCGGCCGCCAGTTCCATGACGGTGGCTTTCTTCTGCGCCGACGGCTCCGGCGACTTCGGGGCGCCGGCGGGATGGGTCAGCATCCAGCCGCCGGCCGCCGCGCCGATGACAACCAGGGTGCCGGCGGCAAGGAGCCAGTACCTGCGGCGCAGCGCGGGCCTTGCAGGATGACCGGGGACGAAGTCGTTGCTCATGCAATGCCGGCATGCGTGCTTGCAGCCAGCCCGCGCGGAATCGCGCCGAGCAGGGTACGGGTATAGGCATCCTGCGGATTGCGATACAGGTCGTCCGAATTCGCCAGTTCCACCACGCGCCCCTGATGCATCACCATCACCTGATCGGCGATGTACTTCACCACCGACAGGTCGTGAGAAATGAAGATGTAGCTCATGCCGAATTCTTCCTGCAGGTCCTGCAGCAGGTTCAGCACCTGCGCCTGCACCGAGACGTCGAGCGCCGACACCGATTCGTCGCACACCAGCACTTCCGGCTTCATCGTCAGGCAGCGGGCGATCGCGATGCGCTGGCGCTGGCCGCCGGAGAATTCATGCGGATAGCGATGAAACGACACGGCCGGCAGGCCGACCTTCTGCAAGAGAGCAAATGCCATCTCGCTGCGCTCGCCGTCGTCGGCGCCGATGCCGTGGATGCGCATCGGCTCCAGCAGGATCTGGCCGACGGTGAAGCGCGGATTCAGGGATGCATACGGATTCTGGAAGATGATCTGGATGCGGCGTTTGTACGCCATGAATTCGGCGGCCGGCATGGCCAGGATGTCGCGCCCTTCGAACAGCGCCTGGCCGGCGGTTGCCTGGTGCAGGCGCAACAGCGTCAGCCCCACCGTGGTCTTGCCGGAGCCGGATTCGCCGACGACGCCGAGCGTCTTGCCGCGCGCGAGCGTAAACGACACATCTTTGACGGCCTGGAATTCCTTCTTGCCGAACAGGCCCTCGCGACTGTAGAAGCTCTTGCCCAGGTTGCGCACGTCCAGCACGATCGGCTCGCTGCCATCGAGGCCGCGGGTGCGCTCGCCGGCCCGCAGTGACACATGCGGCACCTGTGCGCCCTCGCCGCCCATGAAGTCCTCGATCACCGGCAGGCGCCAGGGGCGATGGTCCAGGCTCGGGCGGCATTGCAGCAGCGCCTTGGTGTACTGGTCCTGCGGCGCGTCGAAGATCTGGCGGACATCGCCCTGCTCGCGGATCTCGCCGTGGCGCATGACGATGACCCGGTCGGCGATCTCGCCCACCAGCGCCAGGTCGTGCGTGATGAACAGCACCGACATCTGGCGGCTGCGGCGCAGCGCATCGATCAGGTCGATGATCTGCTTCTGTATGGTCACATCCAGCGCGGTCGTCGGCTCGTCGGCAATGAGCAGTTTCGGCTCGCAGGCGATCGCCATGGCGATCATCACGCGCTGCTGCTGGCCGCCCGACATCTGGCTCGGATAGGCGTCGATGCGGGTGTGCGGCTCGGGTATGCCGACTTCTTCGAGCAACGCGATGGCGCGTGCCCGTGCCGCTTTCTTGTTCATTCCCATGTGGATGCGCAGCACTTCACCGATCTGGAAGCCGACCGTGAAGACCGGATTCAATGACGTCATCGGCTCCTGGAAGATCATCGAGATGTCCTTGCCGCAGAGCTTCCTGCGCTCGGCAAGCGACAGGCCGAGCAGGTCGCGCCCCTCGAAGGTGATGCGACTCGACGCCGCGATGCTGGAGGTGCCTTCAGCCAGCAGGCCCATGATGGCAAGCGAGCTGACCGACTTGCCGCTGCCGGATTCGCCGACCAATGCCACGGTCGTGTTCTTCGGTATGTCGAAGGAGACGCCCTTGACGGCTTCGACGCTGTTGGTCTTGTCGATGCGAAAACGCACGCGCAGGTCGGTTACCTGCAGCAGCAATTCATTGTCGCTGCCCGCCTGTGCGGCGGCAACGCCGCTTGCCTGATCCCTGGTCTGATCCATCGTGTCCCCTATTTCAGCTTCGGATCGAGCGCGTCGCGCAGCGCATCGGTAAACAGCGAGAAAGCGGTCACCAGCACCGCCATGGCGATGCTGGCCGCAGCGAGCTGCCACCATTTTCCCAGTATCAGTTCGTTCTGCGCTTCATTCAACATGCTGCCCCACGACACCACCCCGACCGGCACGCCGAAACCCAAAAACGACAGGATCACTTCCGACTTGATGAAGCCCACCACCAGGATCGACACCTGCACCAGCGCCACATGGCTGACGTTGGGGAGGATGTGCGAAAACATCTTGCGCAGGTGCGAGGCGCCGATGGCGTCGGCCGCCCAGACGTATTCGCGGTTCTTGTGCTTCAGGTACTCGGCGCGGATCAGGCGGAAGGTGCCGGTCCAGCCGGTCAGGCCCAGGATCAGCACGATGGTCAGCACGCCTTTTTGCTGCAGCACTGCGGCCACCGCCAGGATCAGCAGCAGGTACGGCACCGAGGTGAAGATCGAATAGAACCAGTTGAAGATGTCGTCGACGCGGCCGCCGAAGTAGCCGGCCAGCGCGCCGAAGATCGAGCCCAGTACCGTCGCCAGGAGCGCTGCGACGAGACCGACGACGATCGAGGTTTCCGCGCCCTTGATGGTCTTCTTGATGATGTCATGGCCCCACTTGTCGGCGCCGAAGGGCAGCGTCTCGCGCCGCGCGGCGACCGCTTTGGTGCCCTTGCCGGCGAGCTGGGCGCGGATCTCGTCCATCTCCTTTTGCAGCGGATCGGCGATGCCGTAGTCGTTGATCACCGGCGGCTGCACGCTTGCCGGTGCGCCGCGCAGTTCGCGGATGATCTCGCGCAGCGGGTCGAGCGGATTTTCCGGCGGCGGCGCTTCGGTCACGGCGTCCGTGCCCAATGCGCCGCGCTCGGCTGCCGACTGCGCGCCGACGAAGGTCGGCGGCGCATAGTTGACGCCGACTTCGGCTTCCCAGTCGCGTGCCAGCAGGCCGCTGGCCGACAGCACCAGCGCCAGCAGGTACAGGGCGACGATGGCCAGCGCCACCATGGCGACATGGTCGGCGCGCAGGCGCCGCCAGGCCAGCGCCCACAGACCCGGCGAGACGCTGGTGCGGGCGCGCGGATCGGCGTGGCCGCCGGCGGGCGGTTGCTGAGCTGCGTACCCGCCTGCCGGGTTGCCGCTTGCAGTATTGGACATGGACATTCCTACTTCAGTTGAACGCGTGGATCGACTGCCTGGTACAGCAGGTCGGTCAGCAGGTTGAAGATCATGGTCGCTGCGGCGACATACACGGTGATTGCCTTGATCACCGGGAAGTCGCTGCGTTCGACCGCCAGGATCACTTCGCGCCCGATGCCGGGAATCGAAAAGAAGCGCTCGATCAGGAAGGCGCCGATCAGCAGCGCCGGCAGGTTCGACATGACATGGGTGATGATCGGAATGGCGGCGTTCCTCAGCACGTGCACCCACAGGATGCGCCGCTCGGAGACGCCCTTGGCGCGTGCCGTCCGGACGTAATCCTGGTTGACTTCATCGAGCACGAACGTGCGGTACAGCCGCAGGCTTGGCGCCACGCTGACCGCCAGGCCGATCAGGATCGGCAGGAGCGAATAGCGAAACAGGTTCTCGGCCAGGCTGTCGCCCCAGCCCTGCACCGGGAACAGGCCCAGCTTGTAGGCGAACCAGTACTGGAAGACGATGATGTAGACCAGAATCGAGATCGACATGCCGACGGTGCAGGCCACCATCACGCTGCGGTCGGTGACCGAGCCGCGCACGAAGGCGATCGCCAGCGCCAGGCCGACGGCCAGCAGGGTTTCCAGGATCGTCAGGGGAATGAGCACCGTCATCGACGGCCCGAGCCGGGTCTTGAGGATGTTGGCAACCGTCTCGCCGGTGCTCCAGCTGCTGCCGAAATCGAAGGTGACGATCTGCCGGATGAAGATTCCGAGCTGCACGTAGAACGGCTGGTCGACGCCGAGCTGGCGCCGGATGTTGGCGATCTGTTCGGCGTTCGACATCTTGCCGGCCAGAACATAGGCCGGGTCGCCGCCGACCCAGTTAAACAGCAAGAACACCAGCAGGATCACGCCCAGCATGGTCGGCAGCATCTGCCAGAGTCGTCGCAGGATATAAGAAGTCATCGCAGTTCCTTAGCGCAGCCGCTGGCCGGAGATCTCGTCGAAGAATGCCTTGCTGTTCGGTGCGCGGCCGAGAAATGCGCGCACCATCTCGCCGCCGGTGGCTTCGCTGCCGCGCGCCAGGATGGTTTGCCGGTAACGCATGCCGACGGCCGGGTCCATCAGCTTCGTGCCGTAGCGCGACAGCATGTCGAGTGCCATGACTTCGGACCACATGTAGCCGTAGTAACCGGCGCCGTAGCCGTTCATGAGGTGATCGAACTGGCCGGGGAACTGTGTCTGCGGCACATGGCCGAGCAGGGTCGCGCCTTCCATGCGGTCCCAGGCTTGCAGCGGGTCGCCCGGCGTCGGGCCATGAATGTCCATGTCGTAGGCGGCATACAGCATCTGGCGCGAATAGCGGATGCCGCGCCCGTAATTGTGGGCGGCGTTGAGCCGGCGCACGAGATCGGCGCCGACGGCCGGACAGGCCGGCTTGCAAAAGCCTGCAATCAGCGCCAGCGGCGCTTCGGTGCGGGCCCACTCCTCGTACATCTGCGAGGGGGCTTCGACGAAATCGCCTTCGACGCTGGTGCCCGATTGCGCAACGTAGCGGGTGCGCGATAGCACGCCGTGCAGGACGTGGCCGAATTCATGGACCATGGTTTCGAGTTCGCCGCTGTCGAGCCCGGCGCGGTCGAAATTGGTGACGAGCGTGGAAACCGGCGTGCGGCCGGCAAGCGTGCTCGATCCGCGCGTCGGCCAGGCGGCGGCATGGCCGTACTTGCCTTCACGCGGGAACATGTCGAGATAAATTCCGGCGATGCGTGCATGGCTGGCCGTGTCGAAGACATCGTAGTACTGCACGTCCGGATGCCAGACCGGCACCTCGGCGCGCTTGAAGTCGATGCCGTAGAGCGTGCCGGAAACCTGCATGATCCACGGGATCACGGCGTCGGTCGGAAAGTACTTGCGCAGCGCGTTCTGGTCGATGGTGTAGCGCTCGGCCTTGAGTTTCTGCTGCCAGTAGCCGACATCCCAGCGTTCGATCTTCGCCTCAGTAGCCGAGGCGCCGGTGGCCTTCATGCGGTAGTCGCGCAGCTCGTCGAGTTCGCGCCCCTCGACCCGCTTCACCGCAACGTTGACCTCGTCGAGGAATTTGTAGACCGCCGCAGGGTCGCGTGCCATCTTGCGCCGCACGGCAAAATGCGCATAGCTCGGCAGGCCGAACAGCTGCGCCATTTCCAGGCGCAGGTCCATTGCTTCCTTCAGGGTGCCGAGATTCTTGGGCGTGCCGCGATTGGCGAAGGCCACCTGGTAGCGTTTGCGGGCTGCGCCGTCGTCGGCGTATTCCATGAACGGGTTGTAGCTCGGATAATCGAAGCCGAGCAGATAGTTGCCGCGCTCATCGCGCTTTGCCGCGGCGAGGTAGGCCGGCGGCAGGCCGCGCACTTCATCGGCGGTGAAGCTCAGCTTCTGGTTGTTGTCGCGTATCGTGCGCGAGAATTCCTTGGCCAGTTCATCGAGGCGCCCGAGGATGGCATTCATGCGCTGGCGCTTTGCCGCCGGCAAGGCTACGCCGGTATCCTCGAAACTCTCCAGCACGTTCTTGCGCAGCTTGGTCTCGATGGCGTCGCGCGGCTTGACGGCCTTGAAGCGGGCATACAGCTTTTCGCTTTGCAGCAGGTCCGTTGCGAACTTGGTGATCGCAACAAGGCAGGCTTCGGCATTGTTGCGCACCGCAGGATCGGGCGAGACATTGTTCAGTATGTCGACCGGGCCCTGCAGGTCTTCCAGGGCGATCTGCAACCGGTTCCATTCCATGAATACCTTCGCTGCATCGCCGGCGCGCGCCGGCGGCAGCGCCTCGATGCGGCCGACCTGCGCGCGCAGGCTTGCCAGGCTGGCCTCGCACAGGCCGGGGATGACGTCGGCGGCCAGCAGCGGTATGGTCGGGCGCACGGCTGCAGTGGTCGCATTTGCGGCGGCGGCCGGGATCGCCGCACCCAGCAGGGTCGCCGCGCCGGTCATGCCCAGGATTGTCTTGATCGTTGCTAACTTCATCTGTCGCCTCTGTCGAAATGCCATTGTCACGACTGCTGATGCACGGGGCAAGCGCCCTACTTGCGCTTCTCGATATCGATGTACATCCATTCCGCATGCAGGATCGGATGCTTCTTGTAACCCAGCACGCGCGGCTGCGCCAGCATGTTGCGGTAGCGGGCATACCCCATCTTCTGCGCCGAATAGACTTCCATGATGCGGGTCATCTTGTGATACAGCAGGTCGCGCTCGGGGCCGGCCTGCAGCTTCTGGGACGCCGCATACAGCTTGTCGTATTCCGGAATCTGGGCGCAGCCATTGTTGTTCTGGCCGGTATTGGGGCCATACCAGAGCTGCATGAAATTGTCGCCGTCCGGATAGTCGGCAATCCAGGGCGCGGTGCGGCTTTGCAGCTGGCAGTTCTTTTCCGCCTTCAGCAGCTCGGAAAAGACCAGGCGGTCGCCCTTCATGCGGATGCCGATCGATGTGTAGGTCTTGCGCCAGAGTTCGAGCTGCAGCTGGCCGGTGGAATCGGCGCGGGCCGAATAGGTGATTTCCAGCGGCTTGCCATCGGGCAGCGTGCGCCAGCCATCCTTGCCTTTCTTGTAGCCGAACTTGTCGAGCAGCAGGTTGGCAGCCACCGGGTCGTAGGCAATGCTGCTCTTGAAATCCGGGTCGTAGCCGACCACGCCGGGCGGTATCGGATACGGCAAGGCGACGGCTTCGCCGTTCCAGACGATGTCGATGTCTTCCTGCACGTTGTGCGCCATCGAGATGGCCCGCCGCAGCGCGATCTTGTCCTTGGCAAAGCCGCCCACTACCGGGTCCTTCATGTTCCAGTAGAAGTAGCTCATTTCCGGGTCGACGATGCGCGAGAGCTGCACGCCCTTTGCCGCGATTTCCGGACGCAGCTTGCCGCCGGTCATGGCTTTTGGCGCCAGCGGGCCTTCCAGCTGGAACAGGTCGACCTGGTCGTCCTGGAATGCCAGCCAGCGCGACTGGTCCTCGACCATCACCGCAATCTCGATGCGGCCGATCTGCGGCATCTTCTTGCCCTTTAACTGCGCGACGATGCGCTGGTCGTCCGGATCGGTGCCGGCCTTGAAATCCCAGACCGAGCCGCGAAACTCGGGATTGGGCTCCAGGACCATCTTCGATCCGCGCACCCATTCGGTCAGCCGGTAGGGGCCGGTGCCGACCGGATTGCCCATCACCTGGCCGCCAGCGTCGCGATATTTTTCGATGACTTCGCGCGCCACGGCAGAGGTCGGCTCATGCGCCAGGATCATGCCGAGGTTGAAGTCCGATTGCGTCAGGTGGAGGCGCAACGTGTACCTGTCGACCAGTTCCAGGCCTTCGACCCTGGCATCGTAGTCGAAGCTGCCGATCTTCTTTGCCTGCGCGGCCAGCGCATCGAGGCCCTTGATCTTGCCTTCGAAGAGCCAGGAATGCGGCGACGCCAGTTTCGGATCGAACAGCCGCTTGTACGAATACACGTAGTCGGCCATCGTCAGTTCGCGCTTCTTGCCGTTGAAGGCGGCGTCCGGGTAGAAGTAGATGCCTTTCTTCAACCGGATCGTATAGGTCAGGCCGTCGGCCGACATCTCGGGCAGGGCCTCGGCCGTCAGCGGCATGAGGGTCGCCGGACGCGCCATGTAGTCGTAGGTGTAGAGGGTCTCGAACACCGACTGCACCACATGGGCGGAATACAGGTCGCGGCCGATGGCGGGGTCGAAGCCGGTCTCGGCAGCCGGAAAGACATAGCGCAGCGTCTTGGCCGGATCGGCCGGGTTGACTGCCTGCGCCGACGGCGCGGCAATGCACGACAGCAGCGCGGTCAGTGCGGCGACCTGGCCGAGCCTGCGTGCGGCACGGCGCAGCGGCGCACGGAAAATCGTGACGGACATGAAAATTCCTAGCAACGTGGAAGGAGGTGGCGGCTCAGTGCTTTTTTCAGTGCTTGTTTCAATGCTTGTTTCAGTGCTTCTCGATATCGATATAGGCCCATTCGCTCTGCATGAACGGATGCTTCCTGAAACCCTTGACCCAGGGGCGCACCAGCCAGTTGCGCACCCGCGAGACATGCATGCCCCAGACCGAATCGGCTTCCATCTGGCGCGTCATTTTTTCATACAGCGGCAGGCGCTCCGGGCCCGGTGGCGTGGCCTGCATGGTGCGGTAAAGGGCGTCGAAGGCGGCGGACTCGTAGCAGGCATGATTGCCCTGGCCGGCGTTCGGGCCGTAGAGCGCCTGCGCAAAGTTTTCGCCTTCAGGGTAATCCGCATGCCAGGCGGCGCCCCACATCATCAGCTTGCATTGATCGGCCGTTTTGAGGTTGTCGGCAAAACTCTGGGTCGGAAACTCTACCCGTACGCCGACAATGTCGAGGCCGCGCTTCCATATCTCGGAAAAAATCTTCGAAGTGGCGTTCGCTTCATTACTGATCCGGATCGTCAGCGGCTTGCCGTCAGGCAGCGTGCGGTAACCGTCGGCGCCGCGCTTGTAGCCGAAACGGTCGAGCAGCTTGTTGGCGAGCACCGGGTCGTAGGCCAGGCTGGACCGGTAGGCCGGATCATGACCCTGCACGCCGACCGGCACGATGCCGTACACCGGCACCGCCTGCTTCAGGCGCAGCTGGGTGATTTCCGCATTGACGTCGTAGGCCATCAGGATGGCGCGCCGCAGGGCGATCTTTTCCCTGGTCGATCCGCCCAGCAGCGGGTCGCGCTGGTTGATCAGGGAATAGGTGATTTCCGGCTCGGTGACGCGGTAGAGCGACACACCCTGCGCCGTCAACGCCGGTTTGAGCCTGACGCCATCCATCGCCGACAGGGTTGCCGACTGCGGCAGCTTGTCGTTGTCGAGCTGCTTGTCCTGGAAGGCCAGCCAGCGCGACTGCTCTTCCTCGATGATGCTGATTTCGACCCGGCCGACCTGCGGCATCTGCTTGCCCTTCATGTCGCGCGCAAGCTGCTGCGACCAGGCATCGGCGCCGGCGTCGAAATCCCAGGTAAAACCACGAAACTCCGGATTGGCGGTCAGGACGATTTTACTGCGCGGCACATACTGGGCAAGCAGGTAGGGGCCGGTGCCCACCGGATGCTGGCCGCTCTGCTGGCCGTAGGCTTCGATGACTTCGCGGGCGACCGCGCCCAGACCCGTGTAGGCAACCGAGTACAGGAAATTGTAATCGGGGGCGATGAGGCGAATGCGCAGGGTATACGGGTCGGGTATCTCGATGCCGGCCACCGGCGCGTCGTAGTCGAAGCGCCCGCTCTTGGCCGCCTTGGCGCCGAGTTCGTCGAGACCGATGATCTTGCCGCCCAAAAAACTGATCGCCGGCGAGCGGTTCTGCGGGTCGAAGAAGCGCTTCCAGGAATACGCGTAATCCTGCGCCGTCAGCTCGCGCCGGCGGCCCTTGAAGGCTGCGTCGGGGGCAAAGTGAATGCCTTTCTTGATGTGAAAGGTGAAGGTCTTGCCGCCGTCGGTGACCTCCGGCATGGCTTCAGCCGTGTTCGGAATCAGCCTGGCCGGACTGGCTAGGTAATCGTAGGTCAGGAGCGGCTCGAGGATCGCCTGGGCGACCTGCACCGAATAGGCATTGGCGGTGCGCACCAGATCGAAGCCGTCGTCCGGCGCTTCGTAGGCGACCCGCACCACCTTGGCCGGATCGGCGGGATTGGCCGCCTGCGCGGCGGCGGCGGCAATGACTAACAGGCCGAGACAGCCCCGGCGCATGGTGTTCCACATCGTTCGACATCCTTTATACGCTGTCGTCGCACGGCAAGATGATCCCTGTCCACGGCATTGCAGCACACCGGTGCGGATATGCGCCCTGCAAGTCGACATGCCGGATTCTGCCTGCCATGAGGGCGGCCATGTTGATGACACGGCTGCCCGGATCGGTTTCATGGTCGATCCTGGAAAGGGCGTAACCATAGCGCAACTCCATCGAATCCTGCGAACAAGCAAGAATTATTTTGATGCTGCATCGCACAAAATTACAGCTTTCTTTTTTTCGCCAACGGTGCTCTTTTGCTAAAACGACAAATTTTCCCGAGATTTCACCGGATTCGTCGGTTTTTTTACGCATTTTTCCCGATTTCAGATTTTTTATGACAAATTCCTAGCCGAAAAATAGTTTGTTTTCAGCAACTGTGTTGTATTTAATTGATTTTTCTGTAACCGAATTGACACATTACTTAGGGAATGTTTCCATTCGCTTACAAACATTATTTTTCAAAAGAAATTTTTGTTGAGCCGGCAAGATGTCGCGCGAGTGGTTGGACTCTAAAACATATATCCCCTTGAAGGAGTTTGGTAATGATGATGGAAACTGTTTTGTCACGCTCGGTAGTTGTCAACCTAGTTGTCGCCTAAACCATTTTTTCAAGCTGCTTTTTTTAACTCGAATTGCGATGCCTGCAAGCCGGTTTTTTCGTCCGCCTG
>JANXSS010000193.1 GCA_025356535.1 Herminiimonas sp. | reverse complement strand
AACCGCAGACTTTCGAAGGATGTCTCATGAAATGGTGGTTTGTCGGTCTCTATCTGTCGTCGGTGCTGTTCGTCCATTTCCGTGGCCGTGCGCGCCTGCCGTTTTTTCGGCAGCTGTTCGATCATTCGACCTTCATGGCGCCGATCAACATGGTCATGTACAGCCTGTCGAAAGTGTCGTCGAAAGCCTACCTGCCGGTTGCAGACTTCAAGGAACTGGATGTACTGCAGCAGAACTGGCAGCAGATCCGCGCCGAAGCATTGCACCTTTTGAATACGCAAAAAATCCGTGCGGCGGCGCAGAACAACGACGCCGGTTTCAATTCCTTCTTCAAGACCGGCTGGAAGCGCTTCTATTTGAAGTGGTACGACGCCAGTCATCCCTCGGCAGAAGCATTGTGTCCGCAGACCTTTGCGCTGTTGAAGACGCTGCCATCGGTCAAGGCAGCCATGTTTGCCGAACTGCCGCCGGGCGCCGTGCTCAATCCGCACCGCGATCCGTTTGCCGGCTCGCTGCGTTATCACCTGGGACTGGTCACGCCCAACGACGACCGTTGCTTTATCGAGGTCAACGAGCAGCGCTACAGCTGGCGCGACGGCCAGGCCGTGATCTTCGACGAGACCTACATTCACTGGGCCAAGAATGGCAGCGACATCGATCGCATCATCCTGTTCTGCGATGTCGAGCGACCGATGCGCTTCGGCTGGGCGCGGGCCCTGAACCGCTGGCTCGGCCGCACCATGATGACGGCGGCGAGTTCGCCCAACGACACCGGCGACCAGACCGGCGGCATCAACAACCTGTTCCACATTGCCTGGTCTGCCGGCCAGTACCGCCGCAGGTTGAAGCGCTGGAACCGTGGTGTCTATTACGTGCTGAAATTCGGCCTGATCGCAGCGGCAATCGTACTGGTGGTAAAGGCCTGAATCCCGGCGCCAGCGCCCGTTCGCAAGCGCGCTGAAATTACCATCACGGGCAAGATTGTCCCTCGGCAGCAATCTGCAAAACTGGTATCGTGCGGGGAATCCCACTTCCGCCCGATACCATGTCCGTCATACCGCTGTCACGCACTGCCTGGCTTTCATTATTCAAACTGCATCCGCGCCTGCTGCTGGCAACCGGCGTGGGCCTGCTGGTCGGCTTCGGCCTGGCGACGCGCTTCGAGGCAGTGCAATGCGCGGTGCTTGGCTGGAACGCCGGCGTCTGGCTCTACCTGCTGATGATCTGGGTGCTGATGGTTCGCGCCGACGCAGACGAGGTCAAGCAGTTCGCCGAAAGGGAAGACGAGAGCGCGACCATGGTGCTGGTGCTGGTCTGCGTCACCGCCGTGGCAAGTCTGGCGGCAATCGTCCTGCAGCTTGGTTCGGCAAAGGAGCTGACCGGCAGCGCCCGCATCCTGCACTATGCCTCCACGGTGGCGACCGTCCTCGGCTCCTGGCTCCTGGTCGGCACCATCTTTGCGGTGCATTACACCAAGCTGTTCTACATCGCCGACGACGATGCCTTGCCGCTGAAATTTCCCGAAGACCTGCAAAAGCCGGTGTACTGGGACCTGCTGTATTTTTCCTTCACGATTTCGTCTGCCGTGCAGACTTCCGACGTGCAGGTCATGACCACGCCGATGCGCAAGGTCGTGCTGGCGCATACGGTGCTCGGGTTTCTTTTCAATCTGGCCATTCTCGGGCTGTCGATCAATATCGCGGCGAGCCTGATCGGCAATTGACGTCAAGCCGGTTGTCGCCATTCATCAAACGCATAGCAGTCATGCCGAAACAGAATTGGCGGCGCAGGCGATGGCTGGTTATAGTTTGGCTGTCTCCTCTGTATCCTCAAGATATGGATTCAACCCGCTCCTCGAGCGGGTTTTTTTTCGCCCGGTCGGCGTCCGGATCGGATAGGCTGCATGGTTTCGACTGCCTGCAACCGGTGTTCCCATGCAAACAATTTCCGATACCTTCACGATCCGCGCTGCGCAAGTCGATGACGTCGCATTGATTCTCGACCTGATCAACGAACTGGCCGCATTCGAAAAACTTTTGCATCTGGTCATAGCCGACCATGCGCTGCTAAAGGACGCGCTTTTCGGCGCGACGCCGGCCTGCGAATGCGTTCTTGGCTGCGAGGCGGGCGAGCCGGTTGCCTTTGCGCTGTTCTTCCATAATTTCTCGACTTTCCTCGGCCGTCGCGGGCTCTACCTGGAAGACCTGTACGTGCGGCCACAGGCACGCCGACGCGGCCATGGAAAGGCGATGCTGTCGTATTTGGCAGCGCTGGCGCTGGCACGCGGCTGCGGACGCTTCGAATGGTCGGTGCTGGACTGGAACGCCGATGCGATCGGATTTTACGAAGAACTCGGCGCCGACGTGATGCCGGACTGGCGCATCTGCCGCATCACCGGCAGCGCCCTTGAAACGCTTGCCTTGCCTGCGGTGCGCGCCGCTTAGGTTGCGCACCGGCGCCGCAGGCAGCAGCCTTGTCAGGCGTGCGGATGCCGGTGTATCGGATCGACCCAGGGCACGTTTTCGGGCTGCTCGACGGCGGCGATGTCGAGATTGATCACCACCGCTTCATTGTCGCTTCGTACCAGCACGCATTCCAGCGGCTCGTCATGACTGGCATTGATTTCCTGGTGCGGCACATACGGCGGCACGTAGATGAAATCACCCGGTCCGGCCTCTGCCGTAAATTCAAGATGATCCCCCCAGCGCATGCGGGCGCGGCCGCGAATGACGAAGATCACGCTCTCCAGCGCACCATGATGATGGGCGCCGGTCTTCGCATTCGGATGAATGGTGACCGTGCCGGCCCAGAGTTTTTGCGCGCCGACGCGGGCATGCGTGATGGCGGCGGCGCGCTGCATGCCGGGCGTCTGCGGCGTGTTGGTGTCGAGCTGGTCGCCGCGCACGACACAGACGCCGTCGGTGCGCCAGGCCTGGGGCAGGCCGGTGGTCGCGGCGATCGCGCCACCGGCGTTGTCGGCTGCATGGTCTGAAGGATTGGTCACTTGCATCTCCTGATCGAATTGTCCGGGAATGATACGCCAGAGGTTCGCGGTCTCGGTCTCGGTCTTGCTCCCGGTCCCGTCCCGCTCCCGTCCCGCCTTCGAACATGTTTTCCCGCATTGCCTTATAGTCCAGCCCTACGATTTCATCAAAGCAAGTTCAGATGACCGTCTTTCGGCAATTCGTGCATGCACGGCTTGCCCATTCAAACGCAGCAGACAAGGGGATTTTCAATGGAACTGATCAATCGACTCGCATGGCGCTATGCAACCAAAAAAATGGATCCTGCCATGACGGTTCCGGAAGCCAAGGTCGCGCGCATCATCGAAGCAGCGCGTCTGGCGCCGACATCGAGCGGTCTGCAGCCTTTCGAGATTTTTGTCGTCACCAGCAAGGCAGTACGCGAACAGATCAGGCCGATCGCCTGGAACCAGGCACAGGTCACCGACTGCTCGCATCTGCTGGTGTTTGCCGCATGGGACGACTACACGACCGAGCGCATCAACATGATGTTCGACCTGACCAACGAAGAACGCGGCGCGAAGAACGAGGGATGGGAAAACTATCGCAAGATGCTGTTGGGCAGTTACCCGCAGAAAGGCGCCGAGGTCAACTTCCAGCACGCCGCCCGTCAGGCCTATATCGGCCTGAGCGCAGCCCTGATCGCAGCAGCCTTCGAGGAGGTCGACAGCACGCCGATGGAAGGTTTCGATGCCGATGCGCTCGACAAGATCCTGAGCCTGCGTGAAAAAGGCTTGCGCAGCGTCGCCATGCTGCCACTGGGCTATCGCCAGCAAGAAGGTGACTGGCTGGCCGGCCTCAAGAAAGTGCGCAAGCCGACGAACAAGTTCGTCACCGAAGTCAGGTGACATCCTGCGCATGAAGGCGCTGCCGCGGCGCGGCGCAGCGGCGGGTCACGCCAAC
>JANXSS010000155.1 GCA_025356535.1 Herminiimonas sp. | reverse complement strand
CCCACATTTCACCGCGCTCGAACCGATCGCCGATCCGCTCGAACAGCGTTTCCAGATCCGCCAACCAATTCGCGCTGCGCGCCACGAACTCGCTTGCCACCGTATCCATCGCCGCCTCCGTCACGCCAAGGACCAACCTGCAGCATTGGACCGCTGTCGGAGCAATCAAATTCCATTACAACTGTAGTACTAGCTCGGTGCGAAAAACATTATTGACATCGTTGATTCCAATCGAAAATCGTTCGCTCCCATGCTGGGCCTGTGCAAAAGAAGAGACCGTTGCCAGCGAGAGGGCAACATAAAAAATACGCATATACATTTTCTTGCACCTTGAAGTTCATGTTTCAATGGGGCTGACCGGTTGGAAGAATCAGCAATTTTCAGACTACAAAAAATTATTTCTGGCAGACGACGTCCGTGTTTTCATTCACCGCCTTTTGCATCGTCAAACCGTAATTCTGTTCAAGCCAGGCGCGATAGGATTGCATGTCGACTGCGCCCACGCAGTTGCCGTCACGACGCTCCCATTCCGGCGCCCGTTTGATCATGCCTTCCATCAGGCTGCCATACACCGGGTCGGTCAAGCCGAATTGCGTCTGGGTCATGGCGGTGCCGTCGAGATTCTTGACCAGCCGTTCATCGGCGGGGCGATTGCCGATGACAGTACTGCGTGTTTCGTCATATATCGGCGTCGCGTATCGATTTCCATACAATGCCAAGGTGTTGCGCTGGTCATGCACGACCGGACGGGTGACTTGCCGGAATTCGTCATCGATGGTGGTGAACTCGATACCTGCTTTCTCGGCCTGCTGCACCATCCACATCAGGGCGACATCGGAAAGATCTCCCGGATACTGCTCGCCCTTCACAAGATAGCCGCCGCCGATGTCGGAGTGACTTCCGACAAAACCTTTTTCGATGTACGGTGCGGCGGCGCCTTGAATGGAACGAAGGGGAAACAACGCCCGATGCTCGTTCAACGCATAAGCCTGGGCAACGCTCTTCCATTCCGGTGCGATGGAAAAGTCGAAGTCCCGGTCGAGGCTGCCACCCAGGCCGAACTGGGAAACCGTGTCGAACAGACCGAGAAACCTGAACTCGATGCAATGTCCCATGACCTGGTTGGCTTTGTATTCCGCCCGAACGCGATTCGAAAAGTCTCGTGCTTCCGCTGCGCCGCGGGAAAAGCCGACCACGTCCAGCGTAATCTTTTCCAACGGCTGCAAGCTCCCGAGGTATTCGTGCCATTTTCTGAGTTCACCTTCGACGAGTGCGCTTCCCTCGGTAGCAATTCCCATTTGAAGGGTATTCGTCAAAGCAGATTTTTCCGGGTCGGTGCCAACCCCACGCTGATACTCTGCAAAATTTTGTTGTGCAACGGACTGGTCATAAAACCTGTAAAACAACGCCACGTTGCTCGAATCGATTTTTTTCGAATCATCGCGACTGTTGTTTCCGGTCCCGTCGAAAGCGAACAGAATCAGTCCGCTCGGATCGATGTTCTTCAGCGGATTGTTCGCCACGTAGGCATAACTGTTGACGCCGCCGCGCAAGCCCAGCGGGTCCGGCGTCAGGTAGCGGCCGCGCTGCGGGTCGTAATAGCGGTGGTCGTTGTAGTACAAGCCTGTTTCAAGGTCTGCATACTGCCCCGGAAAACGCAGGTTGAACGCGAATTGCGGCTGGCCCGTACGCGCCGCACCAACGCTTGCCGGTGCGGCGACACGGACGGCGCCGTACGGTCCGTAGGCGGCGCGCCAGACCGGTTGCGCCCGCTCGTCGGTGACCAGCTCGGTCGCACCCAGGTGGTTGTTGTGCAGGTAGGCGATCGATTCATCTGTGGCAAACCATGTCCGGCGCAGCACGCCAAGGTCATGCCACAGCATCGGCCAGAAGGTCGGCGCGTCTGCCCACGGGCGCATGCCGGCCGGCGTGTCGATGACGGCGATCGGCTGTTCGGCCAGATAGATGTATTGGCGCACGATCTTGCCGGCACCATCGATTTCGGCGACCAGCTTGCGATCCTCGTACAGATAATGCGTGCTGCCACGCTGCGTGCGCTTGCCGATGCGCCGGCCGTGGCCGTCATAACGGTAGCTGGCCAGCAGCGTGCCGTCC
The DNA here is from genome assembly GCA_025356535.1 of Herminiimonas sp. Classification (GTDB taxonomy): domain Bacteria; phylum Pseudomonadota; class Gammaproteobacteria; order Burkholderiales; family Burkholderiaceae_D; genus JANXSS01. The sequence continues at coordinate 3,480 of JANXSS010000155.1, read as the reverse complement.
TGCCGCACCTCGGCCAGTTTCCCGAAAGCGTCCCAGACGTACTGGCGCGGGCCGATCGCCAGCGGCCGGCCGGCCGCATCGAGACTGACGGCGTCACCGTCATTGCTGCCCTGCGTGCGATTGGTGGCCGCTTCGTAACGGGTCCTGATCGTGCCGGTAGAAAGGTCACCCTGGTCGGCAATGCCTTCCTGGCTCAGCAACCGGTTGCCGGCACCGTCATGGAAATAGCGGTCGTAGCTTGCAGTAACGCCTGAAATGCCGGGTGCGGCAATGGCGCTGCCTGTGTGTGCAGCAGTCGCAAGTGCATCGACAGCAGCGCCGTCGCCCTGCGCCGGCCGGCTGGCAACGCTGGCGCTGCCGATCAGGCGATCCTGCGCATCATAGGCGTAGCGTTGCGCATGGACGGTCGCGCCGCTGCGGCCCTCCGACTGCACGAGGTTTCCCGCCAGATCCCACAGGTAACGGTGGTCGACCAGTGCGCGACTGTCGTCAGGCAGACCGAAGGCGCCGGGCAGGATCGGCTTGAAGGCCACTTTTGCAGCCAGCCGGGCTGCGCCTGCGCGATCCTGGCGGCCGGTGCCGTCGATGGTCCCCGGCTGCCGATACACGATGCGCGCCAGAATCCCTTCGCGACTGCGCTGATGGTGGGCCTGCACGCCGTTCCCAAAGCTAAACGTTTTCAGGCCTGCGATGTCACGCTCGAGGCCGCCCACGATTGTCTGCGCCGGCAACAGCCATTTCAGCCATGGCGTCTGCAGCCGGCTGCGCGTGATTGCCGTGACCTGGTTCTGCGCGTTGCGCCGGTATTCGACGGTGCTGCCGTCCGGCAGGCTGACACCGTGGAGCTGGCCCTGCGCGTCATGCGTGTATTGCGTGACGCTGACAATACCAATGCCGCCGGCGTCGTTGTTGCCGTCGGTGCTGCCAGGGGTACGGTCCGGCATGACGTCCACGGTTCTGCTGACCAGCCTGCCAGCGGCGTCATGACGATAGCGCTCGGTAATGCCCGCATGTGTGACGGCGGCAAGGCGCAGGCCGTCGTACTGCCAGAGCGTGACGACCGGTTTTGCAGCGCCGTTTGTACTTGCCGGAAAAACCGTTTGCCGGACGATGCGCCCGGCTGTGTCGTAGGCATACGTTGCCCGGTTACCGCGGGCGTCGCTGCTGGCAATCAGTCTGCCGGCTGCATCGTGGCGGCGCAGGTCGATGCCGCTGTCGGGGCTGTCGACGGCGACCGTCCTGCCGAAATCATCCCGGAAATACCGGGTCGTGGCGCCGTTCGGTGCGATCACCGCAGTGGTGTTGCCCAGCCCATCGTGTTCGAACGTGGTCGGCTGGTCGTGGGCCGGTTCGCCAGCCTGCATGCCCGCCAGCGCTGCCGGCGCGCTTACTTGGTGGAGGTTGCCGGTCGCATCGTAGCCGAACCAGGTCCGGCGACCCAGCGCATCGACCGTCGCCTCGGGCCGGCCGGCGTCGTTCCATGCGACCGTGCGCAGGCCGCCGGCCGGATCGGTGCTGGCCACCATGCGACCGGCAGCGTCGTAGGAAAACTGCTGCACCTGCCTGAAGCGGGCCGATTCGGTTGTCGCCTGCAACAGGTTGCCTTCGCCGTCATAACGGTTGTGCGCCATGATGCCCAGATGCGACGCCACCCACAGGTTCTGGCCGGCCTGATCGAAACCCAGGCGCGCGCTTGCCCGGTAGGTGCCGGTGCTGCCGACAATGCCGGTCTCGATCGGGTTGCCGTTCGCATCGTACTGCGTGGCATGCGTGATGCCATCGTGCGTGCTGGTGAGCAGGCGCGACCGGTAGTCATGCGTCAGAACGGTCTTGCGGCCCTGTGCATCGGCAAGCGATACGATCCGGCCGGCACCGTCATGCCCAATCTTGGTCTTGAAGCCGCCGGGTAGCGTCAGGGAAACGATCGCATTGCCCCGGCGATCCCACTCGGCGCGCGTCACATCCGAATCGGTCGGGTCATTGCCGGCGCCGTTGGCAAGCGGTCCGTCGACGTCGACCAGCAGGCTGCGACCGTTGACGAGCGCATGACGATAGGTCAGGCTGCGGCGGATCTCTGCAGGCTGCGCATTCTTCTGGCCCGGCAGCGCCGGTGTCCAGCCGGTTTCGTCGACGGCACTGACCTGTCCCTTGTCGTTGTAAGTGATCTGCATGCGCGCTTCGCGACCCGGCACGATGCTGGGCCGTGCAATCAGGATCGGTGCGGCGGCAGTTCCCGCGCCGTAGGCATAACGCAGGCGCAGCTGCGGCGCACCGGCCCGGCCGTTTTCGTAATCGATCCGGGTTACCGAAAGGGGGCGTCCGACATCGTCGACAACGGTTGCCATTGCCCACAGCGGTTGCCCGCGTGCGTCCAGCCGGGTCGTCTGCAGCAGGCGGCCGAGCCTGTCATAGGCGTAGCGCACATCGACTTCGCCGCATTGCGAACAGCCGGCGCCGCGCACTTCCAGTAGCCGGTACTGGCCGGCGACGATGCCATGTCGGTACGTGGTTTTCTGGCCCAGGCTGTTGCTCAGGATCGTCATGCCCGGCGCCGTGAAATCAAGTGCCACCTGGCCGATGCCGGTGCCTTCCACCAGGCGTGCGGGTTGCACGGGCTTGCCGTCCGCGCCGGTCTGCAGCCTGGCAGGCGCGCCGCGCACCGTCAGGATCGCGCGGCCGTTGCGGTCATACAGATAGGTGCCGATGCGCACAATGCGGTTGCCGGCAGGCTTGCGCTCGTCCACGACGCTGATGCCGGTCAGGAAGGCCGGCCGCAGCGCATCTTCATGGTGATACAGCCTGGCAGTGCCGTCGGGAAAACCGACTCTCGTCAGGTTGGCCGGCATGTCGGCATGGGACCGTGCCGGCTGCGGCATGGCGCTGCCGTATTGATAGGCAAACACGCCAACCGGACTACTGATGCTGGCCACACCGCCGAACTGGTTGCGCCCGGCACCGCCGCGTTGCGGATACTGCAGGCGCAACTGCCGTCCCTGCGGATCGATCACCTGCAGCAGCACACCCTTTGCATCGCGCTGCAGGCTGACGAATTCGCCGGTGGGTACGGCAATCTGCACCAGCTTGCCGGCACTGTCGAAACGCAGCTCGCGACCATCGGTCCAGGTCCATGCATAGATGTCGCCGTCGCGGCCGCGCTCGATGCGCAGGCGGCCATGGGCCGGATCGGCGGTCGAACACAAGCTGCGGTTGTCGGCGTCGCGGTTGAAGATGACGCGGGTGCCGTCGGCCTGAATGATCTGGATCGTCTCGCCGATGACATACAGATCGGTCTCATAGGAGAGTTTCCAGCCGCGACCGAGGATGCCAATGGTTGTGTCGGGCGTGCTGTAGGCACTGTTGTAGTGGCGAACGATTTCCAGGCCGAGCACGCCCGGCAATGCGGGCAGGTCGTCCTCACGCTGGTATTTGTTTCCGGTGATTACATTGATCGGGTTGCCGCCACCTTGGTTGGTGCCGGAC
>JANXSS010000110.1 GCA_025356535.1 Herminiimonas sp. | reverse complement strand
AACCGCCCCGGCGCACGGAAAACGGTCTGCCGTTGGATTTGGCCTGGATGACAGGAAACGGCGTATCCAGGGCGGGTATTTTTAAATTGATGGGATTGGCAAAAACCAAATCCAAGCGCTTATCCGATATCGTGATGGTGGTACGGGACCACATCGATGCGTTGAAGGGCGGGCGCCTATTTGCCTACCTGGCAAAGCTGGCAACAGGCCCGACGGATTTCAGCATGGCAGCTGCAGCTGAGCGCACGCGCATCGAAGAAGCGGGCAAAGCCAAGGCCATGGCACGCAAGATTGCGGTATTCCGTGAGCGTTTCAAAAATGTCTGTCTCACCAACGTCCAGCAGACGCGGCTTTACGTCATCGACGAAAGCGTTCGCTTCGTCCAGATCTTCGGTGGGGCATATCCGAGTTCCGCGCCGTTGAACGATCTGCGCGAATGGATCGAGGGCATGGAGAGCGGCAAGCTGGTGCTGGCGACCTTGATGACGGAGCGCCGGTTGCATGGATAAGTGCTTGTCTCGGGAGAATGGGCAACAGGCCCCTCAGGCGATGGCACAGGGCAGGGCGCCGAGAGATTGATGAACGTGGTTTGTGAGAGCTAGCGAGTGCAAGGGCCGCGTCAACCAATGGACCAGCATCAACATTGGCTTACCGTCGTAGCCACGCATAGAGTGGTTGCAGCAATGCGCTAGCAAGCCCAGAGCCTGGTCTCATCGTCTGCTCCCTGCATGCCAATGCCCCAGCGCAGGCGGCTAAAAGCAGGAATTCTGGTTTTTCGGTAACGCGTGATGCGGATCGTGCGCCAAAAGGGAATCGGCACAGCTGAGCATGTCGGCGTACAAGACGAGATTGGCCCCGCTCGTAAGCGTCGACCTGAAGAGAACGCCCCGCGCACCGGGTCCTCTGACCAGGTCGCCGATGACCCAATGTGGCGGCTCGATGGCACCATTAAAAACCATCTTTCGCCAGTGGCGATGAAAATCCTGCCAGAGGTCGTCTTAATCGATGGAAAATCCCTTGCGAAAATCGACAACGGGCGCGACCTTAACCCAATAGCTGACAAGCAAACCAGGCGGCAACAGGAACTCGACCTGATTGGATCCGGCATTAGCCGGTTGCAGCTCAAGGGACAGATATAGCGCCTTGATTCCTGGACGGCTGGCACGGCCGCCCTGTGCGCCGGCGCCAGCGCCCGAGGCAGGCAATACCGCCAAATTTGGCTTGTGAACCCTATGAGCAACCGCGGCGAGTGCGGAGATGGCCCTCCGGTAAAGCCGGCCTGTAATGACTGAACGTGCTGGCTCAATGTTTCCGTGCGTCCTTCTGAGACCAGGGCTTGGGGTGTCTCGTAATCAAAGGAAGGAGGCGGATCATCTACATACCAATAAATCGCTTCGTCGACGCTGCCGGCTACGTCAACGGCGGCGTGAACGACAGGAACCGACTCACGCAAATACTGTTGGACGCTTTCAGCCTCCGGCGCACGACTGAGAGGAATTGCGGCGCAGGTGTGCTTTGGCAGCCAATGTCGGCATGTCTATCCGCAAGGCCTGGCCGAGTCGTCTAGTGAAATCAATGCCGGACTCGCTTCGACGTCATGAAGAAACTGGATGAAGCCATCAAAATTGCGGGCGAAAACGGGTACCGCTTTTGCAGTCGACACGCGTGGCACGGCTTATAAATGCACTATCGATGCATCATCACTGCACCGAGGCCAGCTTTTTACGATTGGAAGTCGTGCCCGGTTTTGTATATTGACGGTGCTTTTTAAGTGGACTAGACTTGACTAAGTCATAAAGGGATGCTCATGCAAATAGTTAATATTCACGATGCAAAAACGCAGTTTTCGAAGTTGATTGAAGCCGTCGCAAATGGGCAGGAGGTCATCATTGCCCGATCCGGAAAGCCGACCGCACGCCTGGTCCCAATGCAGAGCGACGCCGTCCAGCGGCGCCCCGGCGCATTGAAAGGGACGATGCGCATTGCCGATGATTTTGACGCGCCGCTTCCGGCGGATCTTCTGACAGTCTTCGAGGGCGGCTGATGCGTATCTTGCTCGATACGCATGTGTTTTTATGGTGGCTCAACGACGATGAAAAGCTCTCGGCAGAGGGCAGGGCAATGATTGTTTCTGCAGTTGACGTCTATGTCAGTAGTGCTTCGATCTGGGAAGCGGCGATTAAAGTCGGCATCGGGAAACTGGAGGTTGACGTAGACCAGTTGGTCGCGCAAATCAAACCCAATGGGTTCAGAGAACTCCCTATAACGGCCATGCACGCCGCAATGGTCAAAAACCTTCCTGGGGTTCACCGTGATCCGTTCGACCGCATCCTTGTTGCTCAGGCTCTGGTGGAGCCTTTGCGGCTGGTTACTTGTGACGCGATCCTGAAGGGGTATCCGGCGTTGGTTGAGGTGATTTAGCCGCTACTATGAGCGCCACAATGATTTTGTCCGTACGTTTGGCCTGCGCGATTGACGTGCAGGGTAGGGCCCAATCCGACACCACAAGGGAAGATGTGACAATTACCACCATCGAGCTGATCGGCGCAGCGCTGTTTGCCGCCGATGACGCGAAAGTAGCGACGCGGTACATCGATTCGCCCACTTCCACAGAGCCGATGTTGAGATACCCATGATTGCCGCCTCTCGTGGGCACCTGTCGGTCGAGCGCGTCACGGCATGGGCAGTGTTTCTGATATTTCTACGACTTGGACTCACTTCATTTGGCGGGCCGATCGCACATTTAAGCTACTTTCGAGATGAATTTGTCAGTCGCCGACGTTGGCTTAGCGAACGCAGCTACGCCGATCTGGTTGCGCTGTGCCAGTTCCTGCCTGGCCCCGCAAGCAGTCAGGTCGGCATAGCGCTCGGGCTGTCACGGGCGGGCTTTCCAGGCGCGCTGGCGGCTTGGGCTGGGTTCACGTTGCCATCGGCAATCATGCTGGTTCTGTTCGCACTGGGCATCTCCACCTGGCACAACGCTTTGCCTGCCGGTGTACTGCACGGCTTGAAGGTGGTCGCTGTCGCGGTGGTTGCCCAAGCCGTGTGGGGTATGGGCCGTAATCTATGCACGGACGCGACACGGATTTCCATTGCCGCAGCATCGGCCTGTATCGTTCTCTTCTGGCCGTACGCTTGGGGGCAAGTCGGCGTGATCGCTGGCGCTGCTGTGGTCGGATTGGCGCTATTCGCACCAACCCAAAACATAGCCCATGACCCGCTTCCAATCTCGGTCAGTCGGCGCGTTGGCATGGTGGCGCTAAGCTTATTTTTCGGTTTGCTGATCGGCTTACCTATAGCACTGGAAGCCTGGCCCAACCAGACGCTTGCAATGATCAATGCGTTCTACCGCGCCGGATCGCTTGTCTTCGGCGGCGGTCATGTTGTATTGCCGCTCCTACAAGCAGCGACGGTGCCCAGCGGCTGGGTGGCGAACGAAACTTTTTTAGCGGGCTATGGCGCGACCCAGGCGGTGCCCGGTCCGCTTTTCACCTTCGCGGCTTTTATAGGGGCCTCAATGAGTGCCCCGCCCAGCGGCTGGATAGGTGCTTCGATATGCCTTATCGCCATCTTCGTGCCATCGTTTTTGCTGGTGGTCGGCGCACTGCCATTCTGGGAACTGTTGCGCCGTAGCGTGCGTACCCAGGCGGCGCTTGCTGGAGTCAACGCGGCTGTCGTTGGCTTACTGTTGGCGGCGCTTTATCAGCCCGTCTGGACAAGTGCCGTATTCAGGCCCGAAGACTTCGGTTTGACGTTGATCGCGTTCGTTGCTGCGATGTTTTGGCAGCTGCCTGCCTGGCTGGTAGTGCTGGGATGCAGTGCTGCCGGGTGGCTGATAAGTATCGTGTTTTGGGCAGTGCAGCAGTGACCAACGAAATTTTAGGATGGCTCGATCCGATTGCTCAGCCACATCGTTGAAGAAGCTTTTTTGTTCTTGGCAGAGCTTACCGTGCTTTAAATTTCGTTTTCTGAGACGACCCCTGGTAGAGCATGCATGTGTCGCTGCGCCGTCCTGCTCAGGGATGGTTTTTCTGCTCAACAAGTCTTTTGAAGAAATTTCTGAATTGGCGGCCGTTGGGTCTGACTGGCCTTCCACAATTCGAACGAAGATTGCATGCCCATCCACATTTCCGGACTGGTACCTAACGCAGCCTCAAGTCGCAGGGCCATGTCTGCCGAGATGCCGGATGCGCCGTTCAAGAGCCGTGAAAGCGTCACACGTGTTACGCCGAGCAGTTTGGCCGCTTCGGTGACCCCCATGTCTCCCAGCCACTCCCGCAGAACTTCACCGGGATGCGGGGGATTGTGCATTTGCGTCATCATTATTTCCTAGTGAGGGTCCTGGTAATCGACCAGGAGCGCGTCGCCGTCTTCGAACCGGAAGGTCAGTCGCCAGTTGCCATTTACCGTCACCGACCAATGCCCGGACAAATTGCCCTGCAGTACATGCAATGTAAGCGACGCATCAGCACCGTCTTGACCGCGACCTACTTTTTACCCCAGCCATTCCAGGCCATCCGAGCGAGCGTGTTGTTGGCTGTTCGGCGATCGAACGTCTCGGGATTGAAGTCACCGCCCACCCATGTCAGATAGTCCTGTGCTTCTTCGCTGTCGCGATGATTTTTGATGGTGTCGAGGAAGTCTGCGTAGCCGCCGGGGCCGCCAACGTCTTCCGGTGGACCGGCGCGCTTGCCATCGAGGATGGTCGCACTGTACATCGGCTCGGCCCGTGTTTCGACTGATTCGACCTTGACGATATGGCGCCAGCTGTCACCGCAGTCATAGGTATAGACGAATTTCTGACCCGGCTGAACCACGCGTTGCAACTTGGTCTTGCGGTCGTCGAGGATAGGCGTGTCGCTCATCTCGTCGAGGAATTCCAGCACGTTCTCGTTGTCGAGCATCTGGTAGCTGGTGCCGTCGATCGTAAATTCATGCAAGTGCGAATCAGTCCAGCTAAATGCTGCCTGAAGGACGTGATGCAGCAGCCGCAAGCTGATGTCGCCATCGACGACGATGCGGCGCCAGACTGGCGGCTTGATGTCGTCGATCTGCACGTGCAGGGTAATGATCTTGCAGGACTTAGCCATGGTCGTTGGCGGCATGAAGGTCGGACCGGCATGCGCCGCATCCGGCCACACCTTGGTCAGGCGCTGGCAGGGCTCAGTGTAGCAGCCACGTTCCAGGGCAGCAGCTCGTCGATCCGGTTGGCTGGATGGTCGGCGATGCGCGTCAAGACGTGGCGCAGGTAGGCCTGTGGATCGATACCGTTGAGTTTGGCCGTACCGTGTTGACGATTGCCTAGAACTGATCCACTTAAAGCAATAAATTTCATCTAAATTTGACCCACGTGATTGAATCACCTGCTTAATGTTTGAGCAGGGAGACAGGGAGTGATCACAGTGGGCATGTTAGCCAAGATCAGG
>JANXSS010000098.1 GCA_025356535.1 Herminiimonas sp. | reverse complement strand
GCAAAACAATAGTTAAACATTTAGATTTTAATATTTAACAATCCGAACGGTCATCGCATCGCCGTGCTCACAGCCTGCCGCCTTCTGCAAACGAATACACCCGGTTGCCCGCAATGATGAAGTGGTCCAGGATATGCACGTCCACCAGTGCTGTGGCCTGATGCAGGGCATTGGTCAGGGTGATGTCGGCAGTGCTCGGCGCGATGTTGCCGGACGGATGATTGTGCGCCAGGATCAGGCTCGCTGCATTGTGGCGCAGGGCGCTTTTCACCACTTCGCGCGGATACACGCTCGTATGTGTCAGGGTGCCGCGAAACATTTCATCGGCTGCAATGAGCCGGTTGCGCACATCCAGAAACAGGACCACGAAGGATTCATGTGCCTGATTGGCAAAGTGCAGTTGCAGGTATTGCCGCACCGCCTCAGGTGCGGACAGGACAATGCCATCGGTCAGGTCTTCCCGCAGGGCCCGCCTTGCCAGTTCCAGCACTGCCTGCAGCTGCGCGAATTTTGCCGGCCCGAGGCCGTTTACTGCCGAGAAGTCATCGAGCGTGGCGGCGAAAAGGCCGTTTAGGGAGCCGAAGTGACCGACCATGTCGCGCCCGAGGTCGACAGCGCTCTTGCCGGTGACGCCAACGCGCAGGAACACGGCCAGCAGTTCCGCGTCCGACAGCGCGGCGGGGCCGAGCCGGATCAGGCGCTCGCGCGGGCGTTGCTCTGTGGGCCAGTCGGTAATTGCCATGGTAGGAAATGGTCCATTCAAAAAGGCCGGTGCAGGCGGCCGCTCTTTCAGCCAATGCTTCAGCTGACTGCTTCGGCCATGCGCCGTCCTGCGCACCCGGCGCTGCCGGCGCAGGCAAATTGTCGAAGTCGAGGGTGTTACAGGAAAATACGGAACGCGCTGCAGGCGACTGTGCGCCGGAACCGCGCTGCCGGGAGAACCGGCTTAAAATGGGACGTTATCACGAGACGAACGAAATCAATGTCAAATTTACCACTATCTGTCGTCACCGAAGGCGCCTACCTGACGCTGCACTACCGTCTTGCCACCGCAGAAGGCGCCGACATCGTCACGACCTTCAACGACAATCCGGCGACGCTCCAGCTTGGCATGGGCCAGCTTGCGCCGCCGCTAGAAGCCTGTCTGCTGGGTCTGGCCGAAGGCGCAACGCAAACCTTCGAACTTAAACCCGACGCTGCGTTCGGGCCGCGCAATCCCGAGCTGGTGCAGCGCGTCTCGCGCGCCACCCTCGATGAAAATTCCCAGCTCGGCGAAACCTATGCAGTCGGCGACCTGGTCGAGTTTGCCGCACCGGCAGGCGGGCGTTTTGCCGGTGTGCTGCGCGAAATCGACGCAGAAGGCGGCCTGTTCGACTTCAATCATCCGCTGGCCGGTCGGCCGGTGACATTTACCGTGCAGATCATCGGTATCATGTAGCCCGAATGATCCTTGCCCGAACAATGCATCCTGAAACCTGAAAGTCGTCATCCGATGGAAAAAGAAGTCCTCCTAGCGCAACCGCGCGGTTTCTGTGCCGGCGTCGACCGGGCAATCGATATCGTCGAGCGGGCATTGACGCAATTCGGCGCACCGATCTACGTGCGGCACGAGATTGTCCATAACGCCTATATTGTCGAAGACCTGCGGCAACGCGGAGCGGTCTTCATCGAGGAACTGGCCGATGTCCCGCCAGGCAACACCGTCATCTTTTCCGCGCATGGCGTATCCCAGGCGATTCAGCAGGAAGCGGCGCGGCGCGGCCTGCGCGTTTTCGACGCGACCTGTCCGCTGGTGACCAAGGTGCATGTCGAAGTTGCCAAGATGCGCCGCGAGGCGCGCGAAATCATCATGATCGGCCACGATGGCCATCCGGAGGTCGAAGGCACCATGGGTCAGGCGGAAGAGGGCATGTACCTGGTCGAAACGGTCGAAGACGTGGCGCGCCTGGCGGTGCGTGATCCGGCGTTGCTGGCCTATGTAACGCAGACCACGCTGTCGGTGGACGACACGGCCGAAATCATCGCCGCACTCAAGCAGCGTTTTCCCCTGATCGCCGAGCCGAAAAAAGGCGACATCTGCTACGCCACCACGAACCGCCAGGAAGCGGTCAAGTTCATGGCGCCGCAGGTCGATGTCGTCATCGTCGTCGGCAGCCCGAACAGTTCGAATTCGAACCGGTTGCGCGAGGTCGCCGAGAAAAAGGGCACGACCGCGTTCATGGTCGACAATGCGGCGCAGATCGACGCTGCCTGGCTGGACGGCGCGCTGCGCATCGGCGTCACGGCAGGCGCTTCCGCACCGGAAGTGCTGGTGCAGGCAGTCATCGACCGTCTGAAGGATCTTGGTGCAAAAAGTGTGCGGGTGCTCGACGGCGTGCAGGAAAGCGTGACGTTTCCGCTGCCTAAAGGTTTGATGCGGGTTTGATGCGGGCTTGATGCGGGCTTGATGCGCACTTAATGCGCGCCTGACTGCCGACGCTGCGGTTTCGCCAAGGCTGTCGATGACAGGTGCCGTTCACACCAGGATCAGTATAATCTTGCAGCTTTTTGAATTTTGTCAAAAGCCGTCAACCGTTGACACGACGCCGGGAACGTTTATTGCTCGATTTCGAAGCAATCCGGCACGTGTGCCGCTACAAGTACTACTCCCTTTTCGGAAAAAGACGCGCACATGGACATTTTGATTCAACAGATCGTCAATGGACTGGTACTCGGCAGCATGTACGCCCTGGTCGCACTCGGCTACACGATGGTCTACGGCGTTCTCAACCTGATCAATTTCGCGCATGGCGACGTGCTGATGATCGGTGCAATGGCCGGCATCACGATCCTCAAGATCGTCCAGAGCGTGGCGCCGGACCTGCCGGGCATCGTCAAGCTGATGATCGCCATTCTCGGTGCGATACCGGTGTGCGTGGGCGTCAATCTGGCAATCGAGCGCATTGCCTATCGCCGCTTGCGCAACGCGCCGCGCCTGGCGCCGTTGATCACTGCCATCGGCGTGTCGATCCTGCTGCAGACATTCGCCATGATGATCTGGGGCCGCAGCCCGATCGTCTTTCCGCAGGTGATGCCATCGGTGTCCTACCATGTGTTCGGCGCGCTGATCACGCCCACGCAGGTGATGCTGCTGGCGCTGGCGTCGATCTCCATGCTGGGTCTGGTCTTCATGGTCGAAAAGACGCGCATGGGACGCGCCATGCGCGCCACTGCCGAGAATCCCCGCGTTGCCGGTCTCATGGGCGTCGACTCCGACCGCGTCATCGTCATGACCTTTGCCATCGGCGCCGCGCTGGCAGCGGTGGCTGGCGTCATGTGGGGCGCAACCTACGCCTCGGCACAGTTCGCGATGGGTTTCGTGCCGGGCCTGAAGGCTTTTTCCGCAGCGGTACTGGGCGGCATCGGCAACATCTACGGCGCCATGGTCGGCGGCATCCTGCTGGGCCTGATCGAAAGCCTGGGCGCCGGCTACATCGGCGACCTGACGGGTAACTTTCTCGGCAGCCAGTATCAGGACATCTTTGCCTTCGTCGTACTCATCATCGTCCTTACCCTGCGACCGTCCGGCATCATGGGCGAGCGGGTAGCCGACCGCGCCTGACCGCAACGGAACCCGACATGGCCCATTATTTCGACCTGAAAAACAGTCCGCGTCGCACCTGGTCCAGCTTTGCGCTGCTGGGCATCGTGCTGCTTGCCTTTCCTTTCGTTGCCGCCAATTTCGGCAATTCCTGGGTACGCATCATGGATTTTGCGCTGCTCTACATCATGCTGGCGCTGGGCCTGAACATCGTGGTGGGTTTTGCCGGCCTGCTCGACCTCGGCTACATCGCCTTCTATGCGTTGGGCGCCTACATGACGGCGCTGCTGGCCTCGCCGCAGTTCGCCGTGGTGCTGGAGTCCTTCGTCAACAATTACCCTGCAGTCGGCAATGCCTTGCTGTGGATCTTCGGGCCCGAAATCGCAAAGGACGGCATTCATCTGTCGGTCTGGCTGATCGTGCCGCTGGGAGCGGCCATGGCCGGCATGTTCGGAGCGCTCCTGGGTGCGCCGACCCTGAAGCTGCGCGGCGACTACCTGGCAATCGTCACGCTCGGTTTCGGCGAGATCATCCGCATCTTCATGAACAACCTCAATGCGCCGGTCAACATCACCAACGGGCCGCAGGGCATCAACCTGATCGACCCGATCCGCATCTTCGGCGTCTCGCTGGCCGGCAAGTCGGGCTCGAACGCAACGGTGGTGATCGGGCAGTACTCGATGCCCTCCGTGAATGCCTATTACTTCCTTTTCCTGCTGCTGTGCATCGCTATCATCTTCGTCACGGTGCGCCTGCAGCACTCGCGCCTGGGCCGCGCCTTCGTTGCCATTCGCGAAGATGAAATCGCCGCCAAGGCGATGGGCATCAACACCCGCAACATCAAGCTGCTGGCCTTTGCCATGGGCGCGTCGTTCGGCGGTGTCGCCGGTTCGATGTTTGCCGCATTCCAGGGCTTTGTTTCGCCCGAATCGTTTTCCCTGACCGAGTCGATCGCAGTGCTTGCCATGGTGGTGCTGGGCGGCATGGGGCACATACCCGGCGTGATCCTGGGTGGTGCGATCCTGGCAGCATTGCCGGAAGTGCTGCGGCATACGGTAGAGCCGGTACAGCAGGCAATCTTCGGCAAGATCTGGATCGATGCCGAAGTGCTGCGCCAGTTGCTCTACGGCCTGGCAATGGTGGTCATCATGCTCAAGCGCCCGGCCGGATTGTGGCCGGCGCCGCGCAGCGAGGACCGGCCGGATGCCGACATCGACCAGCCGGCGAAAGCAACCGGCGTCGTGCCGGCTTAAGGAAGCATGATGACTCCTGCCCAGACAACCAGACCGGTCATGCTGAAGATCGCCGGCGTCAACAAGCGCTTCGGCGGCCTGCAGGCATTGGCCGACGTCAGCGTCGACATCATGGCCGGCCAGATCTAC